>DATCGT010000232.1:0-10569 GCA_036508775.1 Tepidiformaceae bacterium
GGCCGAACGACCCCGGTCACGAACGGGTGCCACGATGGGAACGATTCGCGCGGCAATCTTCGATGTGGGCGGCGTGCTCACGAACTCTCCCGTGACGGCGCTCATCGATTATGCGCGCCAGCATGGGATCTCCGATGAGACGCGGACCCGCATCTTCGCCGGCGATACGAGTCCCTGGTCGCGCTACGAACGCAGCGAGCTGACACCGTCGGCATTCGCGTCGGAGTTCGATGCGATCCTGCGTGAGGCCGGGGGGCGAACGAGCGGGCAGGCGTTTCTCGATTGGTTCGCCCGCAGCTGGGGCGAACGGCCCGAGATGATTGCGGTGGTCAAAGCCCTCAAGGGACATGTCCGGCTCGGCTGCATTACCAACAACATTCTTTTTGAGAGCCCCGATCCGACCCATGTGTCGGGCGCCGATGTGCGCGGACTCTTCGAAGTGGTGATCGAGTCAGCGAAGGTTGGCGTGCGGAAGCCCGAGCCCGCGATTTTCCGGATGGCCTGCGATGCTCTCGCGGTGGATCCCACCGAGACCGTCTTCCTGGATGACATGGGCGCAAACCTGAAAGGCGCGCGCGAGCTGGGGATGGTAACCATCAGGGTGGACCATACCTTCAGCGCAATCGACGAACTCCAGTCGGTGCTCGGCATACCGCTCCCGCGGCCATGATGCCGGGGCCCCGCTCTGACACGATGATCCCGTGCTGATTGAATTGCCCATCGGGCATCGCGAAGTGTTGCGGCCCCTTTATCGTGACTATCCCTATCTGCACGGCGCCGCCGAGGCGGGAATCTCAGCGGCATTCGGGGAGGCGGTGGCGGACGATTTGGAACGCCCGGCGGTGGCCTGCATCCACCTGGACTTCTGGCTTCTCGCTGGCAACCCTGCCCTCTTGGCCGCCCGGGAGATGGTGGAGCGAATCGTTCCGCGAGCTGCGATCGTGGCGCCCGGCGAAGCCTGGGAAAGCCTGCTGAGAGAAGTCTGGGCCAGCCGCGTCGAGCCGCATGAGCGGGTCGTCTATGACGCGCCACCCGCGTGGGATCGGGCGAGACTGAGGGAACAGGTATCGAGTCTCTCGTCGGGTTTCCAGATTGTGCGGATTGATGCATCCACGGTGGCGGCATTCCGGGCGCTCGATGACGCATTCATCTACAACTTTCCGTCGAACGCAGTCTTCCTCCGCGACGGCTTCGGCTTCGGCGTTCTCCACGATGGCCAATTCGTGGCGGGCTGTTCGTCGTTCACGCTCGGCGGTGGCAAGCTCGAGTTCGAGATCGAGACACACCGGGATTTCCGCGAGCGCGACCTCGCGACGGCCGTTGGCGCAAGGATGATCCTGCACTGCCTGGAGAACGGCCTCGAACCCTGCTGGGACGCGCACAATCCACCTTCGGGTGGCCTGGCGGCCAAGTTGGGGTTTGTGAACCCGCGGGCGTACCGCTCGTTCTATCTCGTGTGAGACTTCACCCGGCCGTTCGCCGCACGCGTGGGCTCTGGTAGCATCCAGCAGATGCCCGACTCCTACGCGACCGACGCCGCCTACTACGACCTCATCCACGACAGCTTCGACGGAGACGTTGGACTCTGGTTGTCGTTCGCGGCCCGGACGGAACGCCCGGTGCTCGAAGTTGGGACAGGGACGGGGCGAATCGCCGTGCAGCTGGCGGGCGCCGGGCACACGGTCGTCGGAATCGATCCGTCGCCGGCGATGCTTGAGCGTGGACGCCAGCGAGCCGACGAACTCGCGATCGATGTGACCTTTATCGAGGGCAAGGTGACTGACCTCACGCTCGGCGCGGACTACTACGGGCTGGTCGTCGTCCCGGCCGACGTGTTCCTGTACTGCGAAGACCGGGACGAACAGGTCGCGACCCTGGCAGCGCTACGGGAATGTCTCAATCCGAGCGGCCTGCTCGCGCTGGATCTCCCCGGGCCAGCCCTCTGGCTGGACCCGTCAACGAATGGACAGCCCCTGCTCGTGTATTCGGGGACCACACCGGAAGGTGAGCCATTCGATGCCTGGCAGCTGCACGAGGATGACCTTGCGGAACAACTTCGCATCCTCCGGGTGACCTACGAACGGACAGGCATCGACGGTCTCGTCCGTCGCTCGCAGAGTGAACACCGCCTCCGCTACGTCTATCCGCACGAATGCGGTTACCTGCTCGAGCAGGCCGGGCTGGCACCGGTCGATGTCTACGGGGACTATGATCTTGGCCCGCTGACTAACGACAGCGAGCGCATGATCGTGATTGCCGGGAGGGCCGAGGAATGACTGTGCGCATCGTGGTCGATGCCATGGGCGGAGACAACGCCCCGCAGGAAGTGGTCGCCGGCGCGCTCATGGCAGTCGGTGGCCTTGGCATCGAGGTGATCCTCGTCGGGCAGGCGGAAGTCATCCGGCGTGAGCTGGAGGGCACGACTGATATCCAGGGGCTGCGCGTTGTCGATGCCCGCGACGTTATCGACATGGACGAGCACCCCACCGAGTCGGTGAGAACCAAGCCGGATGCCTCGATCAATGTCGGGTTGCGGATGGTGAAAGAGGGCCAGGCGGACGCCTTCGTAACCGCCGGCAACACCGGCGCGACGATGGCCGCTGCCCTCCTGACCCTCGGACGAATAAAGGGTATCGGCCGGCCGGCGCTGGCGATCCTGTTCCCCTCGGCAGATGAGAAAGTCACGATGATGCTGGACGTTGGCGCCAACGCAGACTGCCGGCCCATTCAGTTGCAGCAGTTCGCCTACATGGGCGCGGCCTACATGGAGCGGATGTTCGGAACGCACAAGCCGTCCGTCGGACTGCTCTCGATTGGCGAGGAAGATACCAAGGGCAGCCAGACCGTGATCGAGGTCAACCAGGCCCTTCGAACCAGCCGCCTCAACTTCATCGGCAACGTCGAGGGGAAGGACCTGACCCTCGGCTCAGCCGATGTGGTCGTGATGGACGGGTTCACCGGCAACGTCGTGATAAAGCTCGCCGAGGGCATGGCCTCGTTGATGTTTGACGAGCTGAGGCGAGCCGTGGAACTCACGCCCTGGAACCGGGCGGCCGGCCTTGTCCTGATGAGCGAACTGCGAAAAGTGAAGCGGAGACTCGACTACACCGAATACGGTGGGGCACAGTTGCTGGGCGTTGAAGGAGTGACCGTCATTGGTCATGGGCGTTCAAACGCACGTGCTATTTTCAGCGCAATCCGGGCTGCTCGCGACGCCGTGAACAACGGCATTCTCGACGTTATCCGAGAGGTCGCGGCCGAGATTCCCGCCAGGAAGGCAACAGGCTCCCAGGCGGGTGACGAAGACTAACCCGGGGCTACTTCGTCTCGACCTTGTCCATCTCCGCCGGTAGATTCCTGCCGCCCGTTACGAATGTACGATTCCACCGGGACACGGGTTGTGAGTGCGGGCAAGCATTCGAAGGGGTGGCGCCGATGATTCGCATCGCCCTAATCAATCGGTATACTTCGCCGCATGCCACATGACCGATTCAACACCTGGCCAGAAGAGTTCGCCGCGAAGCTCGTCGATCCATCGGAGGCCGTAAAGCTTGTCCGCCCGGGAGACCGGGTGGTCGTGCCTATTGGCTCCCTGACGCCGGCTCTCTGCCAGGCGCTCTTCGACCGCCGCGACAGCCTGCACGACGTCGAGATGCTCTTCTGCGCGCCATTTGTTGATCCCGGCTGGTTCGAACCGGGTCACCCGGCCTTCCATACCGTTGTAGAGATCTTCAACACGGCACTCGCGCGCGAGTCGATGGTGAACCACCGCACGGACTTCATCAGCGTGCCGTTCAGCCGCAGGTTTAAGTCGCTCGACGAGCCGGAGCGTGATCGCTGGGACGTCGATGTGGCGTTCATTTCCGTCTCACCGCCCGATCGGTTTGGGTTCTGCAGCTTCGGGCTCAGCATGTGGAACAAGGCCGGCTATGCAAAGCGGGCCCGGGTCGTTCTGGCGGAGGTTCACAGCGGCTACCCCCGAACGGGTGGAGCGAACCACATCCACGTCTCTGAGATCGATGCATTTGTCGAGAGCGCCGAATTCACCCCCCGGGGGGCCGCGGCGCGTCAGCGAGACTCGGCACTGCCCGTTGAAATCGCGGCCTACGCGAACGAGCTGATCCACGACGGCGATACGGTGCAAATCGGTACGGGAGGAACGACGGCGAGGCTGGTCCACGCTGGTCTGCTGGGCGGGAAAGAGGACATCGGCGTCCATTCGGAGCTCACGGTTGGCGGCATGAATGCACTCGTGCAGCAGGGTGTCATCACGGGGGCTCGGAAGACGCTCCACCGGGGGGAAGTTCGTGGCGGCGGCACTCGCGGCCCCGACGCTCGAGGAGATCGAGTTCATCCATGAGAACCCGGTCTACGAGGTCTATGACGTCGAGTACACGAATGACATCGGCGTTATTGCCGCCCACGACAACATGGTCGCGATCAACAACGCGATGACCGTGGACCTTCTCGGCCAAGTGGCGTCGGAGTCACTTGGCGCCGAGATGTGGAGTGGCCCCGGCGGCCAGCTTGAGTTCGTGATCGGTGCGATGCTCTCCAAGGGTGGCCGTAGCATTACCGTCCTGCCGGCGGCGTCACGTGATGGCGCGATCAGCCGCATCGTCACACAGCTTCCCGCCGGGACGGTGGTCACCGTGCCCCGGCAGTTCACGGACTACGTCGTGACCGAATTCGGGATAGCGAAGCTGTACGGCAAGAGCGATCGGGAGCGGGCAGAGGAACTGATCAGCGTCGCCCATCCCGACCATCGCGCTGAGTTGCGTCGACAGGCGGGTAAGCTCGTCAGCTCCTGATCAGCCGCTCGCGCCGGTGAGTGAGCGCTTCGACGCTCGCCTCAGCTGGGGGTGAAGCAGGCCGGAGGAGCCCCCGCCGAACCTGGTCCAGCGCCTCATCCACCAGCGACAGGGCCCCCGCACGGTCCCGAAGCCGGTGTTCCAGCACCTTGGCGAGCTCGACGTACGGTGTCAGTCGCCGGTTGCGTGGCTCGGCGATGAGGGCGCGCCACCAGCGTGCCGCGTCTTCGTATTGCCCAAGCTTCCGGGACGAACGCGCCGCGCGCTCGAGCGCCTCAAGCCGTTCACTCCGCTGGAGGTTACCGGAAAGGGCTACTTCGCAATGGGCGATGGCGGCCTCATGGTTGCCCGCGTATTCGGCAGCTCGCCCGGCCTGGAAGGGGTATTCCGCGCCATCGCAGACGCTTCCAAGGTGCCCCGCCAGTGCGACAAGCGAAAGGATGTCCCAGGCGTTATGGCGGAGGACCGGTGCGATCCAGGTCGGATCGCCGGAGCGCTGGAAGCGGAAATAGCGTTCCGGGACCTCGGCCGACGGGCAATCGTCTTCGCGTTCGAAACCAAGGAGTTCGGCTTCCATCCGGGGGAGGCGATAGGAGTCGAAGCTGCCCTTGAACAACCGCCGGTTCGGATGGAGCAGGTCGAGGTGGGGCAGGTTCCGGAAGGCAGGACGCAGGCGCGCAAGGATGTAGCGCGATTCGAGCATCGGTACGTCGAACGACTTGCCGTTGTAGCTGACCAGGGCGGTTGCGGTTTCCAGCTCTTCGGCGAGGCCACCCAGGAGTCCGCCCTCGTACTGGGGCGACGGCAGGAGATACTGTCGCAGCTTCAGGAGGGAGCCATCGAAGCGGGCGACGCCGGCCAGGAAGACCATCGCCCCCGCCCCCCCAAGTCCGGTGGTTTCCGTGTCGATGTAGAGCAAGTCACGAGCGTCGCAGTTAGCCAGGCGCGGATCGCGGCACTGTCCCGCCAGCTGCCCGGTATTCAAGGAGAGTGCCCGGTGGAGGGGGATGCGGCCGTGTGCGTGGCCTCCCTCATAGACACTCTCGATCACGTACCCCGGTCCCTGGGCCGATTGAAACCAGTGGCCGCCAAGGCTCGACAGGTCCGATCGCTCGGTGACGCTCTCCTCAACTGCACGTGGCGCGAGGCGAGCGGGCTGATTGAGCGCATCCCGGAGCCGAAGGCGCAGGGACTCTGAAGGACGTGACGGAGGAGTGGCGGAGGAGCCCTCAGCCTTGGGGCTGGCGGTGGAAGCGGCGTCCCCGAACATTTGTGCTGAGTGTCCGGCTCAGACGCAGTAATGTCCAGCCTTCGGTGGCGGGAGGAACGAGGCGAGTAGTTTCACGCGCTTCGCCTGATAGTAAAAACTCTTGCCGCGGCGCGGCTGGCGTTCTAGCGTCAGAGTACCGCCACCGCTGCGGCAGCGAGGCCGAAGTTGCCGGAAGAAGTACCGCCCGCGCAGGCCTCGCCCGAGATGGACGGACTCAGGTCTCGGGGTGTCTTCTCCGAGGAGACGCAACGGCACAGCGACTCGGTCGCGATACCCGTGGGGATCGAGCCGAAGGCTAGCGGGATCTTCCGGTGGGGCCTGTTTGGCTGCTTTGGGATGCTGGCCGGTACCGGAGTTCTCATCGTCGTGGTGAGCCTGGTCGTGGCCATGGCCAACGCTCACTAGCGCCGCTAGTGCATTTCTAACAGTTCGGTCTCGGCCGCTTCAGTAGAAGCTGGCATCGCCGTGGGGTGGAGGCGTTCGCGAATCCGGTCGACTGCGGAACTGAGTTCGGGCACCTGCAGGTAGTGCGCCAGTCCGGCGTAGACGGCGGCCCCGGCCACCGCCCCGGCCACTGCCGCGACCCCATTCTGGAACGGTGTGCCCGTCTTGAAGAGGGCGAGTGAGACGGCGATGAAGAGCGCCATCACGGCTCCGCAGATCGCGAACTCAGCGATCGCGTGCAGGTCCGCGAGGATCCCGGCGCCAGTACGGCGGACATAGGCGATGTACAGCGCGGTCCACTCGACCCATGCCGCGGCAGAGACCGCGAAGGCCAGTCCTTTGTGCTGGAAGTGGCCCCACAACATCGCGCTGAGGACGAAGTTCACGCCCACTGCGACCACCGCAAGCGTCACCGGTGTGCGCGTGTCGCCCATCGCGTAGAAGCCGCGGCTGTGGATTTCGATCCCGGCCTGGGGGACGATCCCGAGACAGTAGAGGCCGAGCGCCGTCGCGGTGATGGTGGCATCGGCGCTGGTGAATTGCCCGCGCTGGAGCAGCAACACAGTAATTGGCTCTCGCAGAAGGACGAGCCCCAGGGCGGCGGGAATCGTCAGGAACATGATGATCCGCAGGACCTGTGAGACCGTGGAAGTCAGCGCGTCGCTGTCCTCGGCGGCGGCGTGTTCGGCCAGCCGTGGGAAGACCGCTGTGGAGAGTGCCATGCCGAAGAGGGCAAGGGGGAGCCCGGCCAGGAGCCACGCGTAGGTCAGGTTCGAGATCGCCGACGCGCCGATCCTCGACGCGAAGTAGGTGGTCACCAGGAAGTTCACCTGGGCCGCCGCGAGCCCAATCACGCGGGGGCCCATGAGCCGTGCGACTTCGCGAACGTGTGACTCTCTCCAGTCGAAGGTGGGGCGCCACCGCATGCCTTCCCGGACCAGTCCCGGCACCTGGACGCAGAGATGGAGCCCCGCCCCGGCGATGACACCGATCGCCAGCCCATTGACTCCAAAGGGGCCGGAGAGCAGGAGTGCCCCCAGGATGATCGCGACGTTGTAGAACATCGGCGCGAGGGCAGGCAGCAGGAACCGCTGCCGGGCGTTGAGGATGCCCGTGACCATCCCGCTCATCGCGAAGAGCAGCGGCGAGAGGAGCATCAGGCGCGTGAGCGAAACGGCCTTCGCGGTCAGCTCGTCGTGGCGGCCGATGTCCTTGCCAAGGCCCGGCGCCAGGAGCGGCACGAGGAGCGGAGCCAGCACAAACGCGACAACACAGAGTGCGGCGGTCGCCGCGGTGACCAGGTTGAGGACATTGCTGGCGAGGCCCCATGCCTCGTCCTCGCTTTCGCGCCGGTAGAGGCGAGCGAAGACGGGGATGAATGCGCTTCCGAGGGTCGCCCCCGCCAGCACCTGGAAGATGAGGTCGGGAACCCGGAAGGCGACCCAGTAGGCGTCCAGCTCCGGGCTCGCGCCGAAGGCGCTCGCAATCGCCATTGTGCGGACGACGCCAAGCAATCGCGAACCGAAGAATCCGAACGCGACGATTGCCGCGGCGAGGACAAGGCCACCGGTACCTGCCGGGGCCTTCGCGCCGGCGGAGCTTGGTTCAGCCATGGTCGTAATGCTAGTGCGTCGCAACCTTGGGAGCGCGAATCGATTTCCTATGCGGCATGGGATTCGATTCGCGCTCCAGGGTCGCGCCAATCGCTGCGAACGGCTTTATGATTCCTCCACGCGCTGGGGGCATAGCCGAGACTCCGGCGGATGGAGGACGAGCAGGTGGAGTTCTGTCGTTACGAGAAGCGTGGCCGCGTCGCCTACGTGACCATCACACGCCCCGAGGTGCTGAACGCGCTCCACGCCTACGGGAACGCCGAACTCAGCGGCGTCTGGGACGACTTCGCCGCTGACGACGACCTCTGGGTCGCAGTGGTAACGGGCGAGGGCAACCGCGCCTTCAGTGCGGGCAACGACCTGAAGTTCAACGCTGCCTACGACGCGATGCCGCCCGCCCAACGGCCGGAGTTGCCCCGATCCCGTGGCTTCGGGGGTCTCACGAGCCGCTTTGACCTGTTCAAACCCATTGTCGCCCGGGTGAACGGGTTCGCGCTGGGTGGAGGATTCGAGCTGGCCCTGGCGTGCGACATCATCATCGCTGCCGAACACGCCGAAATGGGCCTTCCCGAGCCACACGTTGGCCTGATCGCCGGGGCGATGGGCGTCCATCGCTTGCCCAGGCAGGCGCCGCTCAAGGCAGCGATGGGCTACATGCTGACGGGCCGTCATATGTCGGCGCGCCGTGCCTATGAACTGGGGCTCGTCAGCGAAGTCGTCCCTTCCGCGGAGCTTGATGCCACGGTCGATTCATACGTGAAAGACATCCTCCGGGGGGCCCCTCTTTCTGTCCGCTCGACCAAGGAGTCGGCGATGAGCGGATTGGAAATGCCGCTGCAGCAGGCTGCCGTCGCCCGCTTCGAGTGGGAGACGCGTCGCCGGGCGAGTCACGATGCGGTTGAGGGCCCCCTCGCCTTCGCCCAGAAGCGGGAACCGAACTGGACGGCCCGGTAGGCCTTCACTTGCCGCCCATTCGGTCGGTCAGTAACGTGCAGGCACGATCTGGCGGTGGGCCGTGGTCGGAGGGACGGATGGGGGAGAATTCGCTTGACCCGGCGGCCTTTCGGGAGGCGATGGCGCGCTTCGCGAGTGGCGTCACCGTTGTGACCGCCCGGGACCCGGAGCATGGGCTGGTGGCCTTCACGGCGAGTGCCTTTGCCTCGCTGTCGCTCACGCCGCCCCTCGTGGCCGTGTGCCTGGACAGGCGGAATGATTCTTTTCCTGCTTTCAGAGATGCCACCCACATCGCGATTAGCATGCTGGCGAAGGACCAGGCCGACGTCGCCCGGCGCTTCGCCACGCGCGGCGCCGACAAGTTCGGCGGCGGTCCCACGATTGAGGGCGAAGTGACGAGGCTGCCGCTCGTACCCGGGGCGATTGCGCAACTCGAGTGCCGAATGCACTCACAGCTCGATGGGGGCGACCATCTCATCCTGGTTGGAGAGGTTCTCAGAGCGGTCAGCTTCGATGCGGAGCCGCTGGTTCATTTCCGCCGTAAATATGGCGAGTTCGTTCCGGAATGATACCGGCCCGGGCAGTCGGATAGTCGGCGCGGATGTGATGGAGGTCACTGCCGCCCGGCGTACCCATCGGGGGTGTGTTTAGCCAGCGATCGACGTTCCGAATGATGATCAAATACCTGGACCGGTATCGCGGGCGCTACTTGCTGGGCCTTGCAGCGCTCCTTGCTGCGTCGTTCATCGTTATGGTGCCGCCGCTCATCCTCCGATACGCGATTGACGACATTCGCAGCGCAGTTGCCGGGACTTATCACATGTCCCTCTGGAAACTGGCTGGCTACGGCGGCATCGTCTTCGTGCTGGCGCTCTTCGAAGGATTTCTGCGCTTCTCGGCTCGCCTCCTCGTCTCCGGCACCTCCCGCAGTCTCGAATACGAACTCCGAAATGAGCTCGCGAGCCATCAGATGGAGATGGACCAGGGCTTCTACCTGCGTTCCCAGACCGGCGATCTCATGGCGCGCTGCACGAACGACCTCCAGATGGTCCGGGACCTGCTGGGTCCGACGTTGATCGACCTGGCGCGCGTCATCGCGATGCTTGTCATCGGCTTCTTCTTCCTTCTCGCCGTGAACACCCGCCTAGCCCTCATCGCTTATGCCTACTTCCCGATCGTCGCGGTCGTGCTCGCACCTCCAGGAATGTGACGCTGAAAATGCCCAGCCCCAGGGTGAGTTGGTTAGCTTCAGGACGAGCCATGCTTGTGCCACGCGCTGCATCCATGTGCCGCTGAATGAGACGAGCTGGCCGCTCCAGTAGAGGCGATAGTTCCGATTCCGGAGGGCACGAAACGCGGCCTTCAGGGGGAGGCGTTTCTCGGTCGAGCGCTGGCTCATAGGCTTACTGAATCCTTCTGGGTTGCTGGTTCGGCGGCGTCCCCTGACCAGGGCTCGTGGGCATGGACGCGAGCAGCC
>DATCGT010000233.1:0-2039 GCA_036508775.1 Tepidiformaceae bacterium
TCCAGGCCGACCAGCAGCCGGCCGCAGCGAAGGGCCAGGCGCGCTGGCCGAGTAACGTGCGATATCCACGCACGAACCCAGTCGGGTGTAGCGCAGCGGCAACGCACGTGGTTTGGGAGCCGCTGGGGCCTATGCGGCGTAGGGTCGGGGTTCCTGAGCACGACCGGCCGAGCGGCGAAGGCACCGATTATTGTGCGGTTCGTGAGCACGAATGTCGTTCGCGCCGGGCTGGCGCTTTTCAGAGTCAGCTTGACCTGCCCAGAACAGTCATTCGCAAGGGCCGGGTTTGACGATGGCGCGATGTCCCTCTCCCCCGTCCCACGACGCTCGGATCAGCCCGTCCGTTCTAATGAAGACGGTCGCGATGCCATCGCCGATCGACCGGGCCAAGGACCTTGGCCGCTTGTGATCCTGGCGCGAAACCAGCGCGGCGTTCGCATGACGATCGAGGAGTTGAGGTGCGACCCAGAGCCCCCGTGCCACTGACCTACGCGCCCGAAGACATCGTTCGCGGGCAGGCCGACGATATGCTACGGGTCTCATGAGGGGCCTCGATCAGTTCCAGTTGGGCGACCCGCCAGCGCCTACGCCGGCCGGCCTGCTGGAGACTCACGTTCAGACCCAGCAGAAGCTGGAGGTGATGCTCCGCTACTGGGAGGTCTGGTGCACGATCATCGCGCAGGCACGGGGCTTCCCAATTCTGCGTACGCTGCATGTGGCTGAATCGATGGGTTTGCGGAACACGACGGCGGACGTCTATGCGCACCTGACGCCAGCCATGTTAGAGCGGTCCGCGAACCGCATGGATGCCATCCTCAAGCGGCGAGCCGCGAACCGCTAAGTGGTACAGCGGGTGGTACAGGGAAATAACGACGGCCCCCGGAGGACGCTCCAGGGGCCGTTTCGTGCTCAGGAGTTGGCTGGCGCGCCAGGATTCGAACCTGGAACCCCCTGATCCAGAGTCAGGTGCCATACCGTTAGGCCACGCGCCAGCGATGCCCGGAGGGCGCACGTAGTCTACCGCGCGGCGCCAGTCGCCTCAACTAGGCCTCAACTGCGGGATCCGCCGGGGGGACGGCCGACCTATGCCGTGTCCTGCCGCCCCTGCGCCTGCAGCTTCGCCCAGGTGTCCTTGAGCGTGAGGGTGCGGTTGAAGACAAGGTTACCGGGCGTGGAGTCGAGGTCGGGAGAGAAGTAGCCCAGCCGTTCGAACTGCACGGTCTCGCCGACGGTCGTTTCGGCGAGGCTCAGCTCCACGAGGCAGCCGAGGAGCACCTTCTCGGACTCGGGGTTCAGGTCCGCGAAGAGATCACCCTCCGCTCCGGGATCGGGGCGGGTGAAGAGGTGGTCATACAGCCGCACCTCGGCAGGCAGGGCGTGCTCGGCCGAGATCCAGTGGAGGGTCGCCTTGGGCCGACGGCCGTCGGGTGCGTCTCCGCCCCGGGTGGCCGGGTCGTACGTGGCTCGCAGCTCGACGATCTCCCCATCCGCGTCCTTCACGACTTCGCGACAGGTCACGAAGTAGGCGGACCGAAGGCGCACCTCGCGTCCGGGGGCCAGGCGGAAGAACTTCGCCGGGGGATCCTCCATGAAGTCGTCGCGCTCGATCCACAGCTCGCGGGTGAAGGGCACCGGGCGGCTTCCGGCAGACGAGTCCTCCGGGTTGTTGATGACGGACATGTCCTCGACCTTTCCCTCGGGGTAGTTCTCGATGACCACCTTGAGGGGACGCAGGACCGCGAATCGGCGGGGAGCCTTCCGGTTGAGGACGTCGCGCACGGCATGCTCGAGCACGCCCATCTCCACGACGCTGTCGCTCTTTGCCACCCCGATCACGCCCGCAAACTCGCGGATTCCCTCCGCCGGAAACCCGCGGCGGCGGAGGCCCGAGATCGTCGGCATCCTGGGATCGTCCCAGCCCCGAACGTGGCCCTCGTTGACCAGGCGCAGGAGCACGCGCTTGGAGAGGACGGTGTACGTGAGGTTGAGCCGCGCGAACTCGTACTGCCGGGGACGCGAGGGCACGGGCAGATTCTCGA
>DATCGT010000234.1:0-5457 GCA_036508775.1 Tepidiformaceae bacterium
CGACGGGTCTTCTGCTTCTTGAAGCGTCTCGCGCATGCGAAGGGGATACGCTTCGAGGAGCTCTCGAAACTCTTCGTATTCCTGGGCTGGAACGGCCGCGAGGAGGAGGTTCGCCGGTCGCGTCTCCTGGTCGTGCCACGACGATGGTGGCGGATGCGAAGACATTACTCACCAGCTTCAGCTACCGGCCCAAAACGACATGGCGCCCGGTACTTGCGAAACCTATCAGGGCCACGCCCATGCGTCTGCTAGTCACGGACGGAAGAGGGAGCAGATGATCGCCAGGTAAAGGCTGATACCCAAAGGTGGTGACTAGCTCGGCGCTCTCTACACCTTCAAACCGGAGTTGGCTAAGCTAAGGGAGGGTTTGGAAACAACTGCCACGTGACGGTTGTGGAACTGCAGGAAAAGCCGCACTGGGGCCTCTGGGAACAGGGATGTCAGTCCTGCAATCGGCGAAAGTGTGCGCGGTCCACGGCGTAGCACTCGCACGCCGCCTTTTCCAGCCCGACACGATCGATGATCGTCATCTCCCCTCGGTGGTAGCTGATCAGTCCCGCCTTCTGGAGCGTTGCTGCCGACAACGCGACGCTCGGCCGGCTGACACCCAGCATTTGCGCGAGGAACTCCTGGGTGATGGGGAACGCCCCGCCAGCCTGGTCCTGTGTCATCAACAGCCAGCGGGCGCAACGTTCATCCACCTGGTGGGCACGATTGCATGCCGCAGACTGAGCTACGAGCGCAAGCATCATCCCGCTGTAGCGCCTGATGATCGCCGCGAAACCCGGGCTGCGGTTGATTTCCGAGAGAAAGTCTTGGGCCCTCATGCGGAGTGACCCGCCAGGCACCTGGGAGATAAGCGCCAGGTTCGAGAGGCCCATCCCAAGAAAAACGGGGACGCCGGTAGTCCCTTCGCGGCCGACGGTGGCGAACTCGATCATCATGCCGTTCTCGAGGACGGTGAGCACCGAGATAATGCCCCTCGTGGGAAAGTACACGTAGTCGGCCACATCTCCCGCTTCTTGAAGCGTCTCGCGCATGCGAAGGGGTTGTATTTCGAGGCATCCTCGAAAACCTTCGTACTCCTCCGCTGGAACGGCCGCGAGCAACAGGTTCTCGGATTGCGGTGGCCCAAGCATTGGCTAACCCGTCTTCCTGAGCCTAAGCTAACCGCCTCTGGCGGCTGCGTTTGTGCCATTCGATACATACTTGCGACAGCTTTCTGCATCACACTGCGTTGCCTTGCTGCACAAAAGCTCACCCCAGCTCGAAGGATACGATCGCCATGGTGGACGTACGGACCGCGGCCGAAATCCGGCGTAACCGAATTCTCAGGGTCTTGCCGCGGGCGGTTCAGGATTCGCTCCGTGAAGGGCTGCGGCGCGTGCCTCTCCCCATGGGTACCGTCCTTCACCGACCTGGCGAGCCTCTAACGCACGTCTACTTCCCCATCTCGGGCGTCATTTCGATGTTGACGGTGCTTGGGGACGGAAGCGCTGTCGAAATTGCCACCGTTGGCAACGAAGGAATGGTCGATCTGGCGGTATTCCTGGGCCTGGGGAACTCCGAATCACGCCTCCTTGTCCAGGTTCCGGGTGAGGCATTCCGGATGCCCATCGAGGATTTCCAACTCAAGTTGGCTGAGAGCCCGATCCTTCGAACGGTTCTGGGTACTTACATCTTCGAGCTGTTCACGCTCGTCGCCCAGTCGTCGGCCTGCAACCGCAAGCATTCGATCGCACAACAATGTGCACGGTGGATCTTGATGACCCACGACCGCGTCGACAGCGATGAATTCCCGATCACGCACGAATTTCTGGCGGAGATCCTCGGAGCCATGCGTCCGAGCGTCACGCATGCCCTGCGGCCGCTCAAGCTGGCTGGCGTTCTCGATTACCGCCGGGGCCGCATGAAGGTCCTCGACAGACATGGACTGGAAGCACGGAGCTGTGAATGCTATGGACTCATCCGCGACCGGTTCGATCGCATGCCTGGAGCGACAGCCGGGGCTGGCCGTCTCCTCTCGTCAGGCCTTCGGGCCACGAAGAAGGACACAGCTGCGGGGGGTTCCGTGGACCACCGGTAAGGCCACTTCGGACCGTCAGTGCCCAGTCTGGTTTCCGAGAGGGCGGCCCGAGCGCCACGATGTTGCCATCGTGGGCAGAAGCCCAATTCAACCAACGAGCGATATAGCGCTGACCATGACGGAATGACGCCTGTTAGCGCTCGTCACGACGCGCGCTACCTACTCGACTTTGTCAGGTAGCGCTATCCACGCTGCCGCCAGCGCTGGTAGCTGGAGCACGTCGCGTGCCGCTCCCTCGAGCGCAGTATGTGTCGCGAGGATGACCTCCGCCGGGCCAGCCAGGGGCAGAGATCGGGGCTGCGACGCCGTGTTCACGACCACCAGGATTGTGCCGCTCCCGCGCGTGTGACGAGCAAAGCTCAAAACCCCGTCCATGGTGGTCAGGTCGCGGAGGCGGCCCTCGCGGAGCGGCGCCTCCCGTTTTCGCATCCAGCTGGCGCGTCGATAGAGGTTCAGCAAGGAACCCGCGTCCTCTTGCTCTGCCGCAACGCTGATCGTCACCGGGCCGTAGGGCAGCCAGGGTTCGGCGGTCGAGAATCCGCGACCGGCGGAGGTATCCCATTGCATCGGGGTGCGTTCTGGGTCGCGGCCGCCATGCCGGAACCGGGCCGGGTCTTGCAGGAGCTGCTCCGGGATATCGACATCGACCATCCCGATCTCTTCGCCGTAGTAGATGAAAGGAGTGTTCGGCAAACCGAGGTGAAGCAATGCCGCCGCCCGCGCCCGTTCACGGCCCCGGCCGTCGTGATCCATGCGAGAAATGAGGCGCGAGCGGTCGTGGTTACCGAGAGCGAAGCAAAGGTGCCCGCCCCCGGGCGTCGCCCGCTGCGCGTTGTTGATGATGCGCGCGATGGTCTCGGCCTCCCACGGGGTGAAGTCATCTGGCGGGTCGACCTCGTTGATCAACTGGAAGTTGAACGCGAGATGCAACCCATCGAGCGCCTCACCGCCGTAGTACCAGGCAATCTGCTCAGCCGTGCCGAAGACTTCGCCGACGGCGACACGCCCTTCGTATTCGTCGAGGACGCGGCGGATTCCGCGCACCGCCTCGATGACATCCGGGTGGTTGCGGCTATTGAGCTGCAACACCCGTCGGTAGTCGGGCAGGAGGGGCCGCCACTCCGGGTCGAGGGGATTGTCCGCGAGCTCAGGATGCTTGAGTACCATTCCCATCACGTCGATACGAAAGCCGTCGATGCCGCGGTCCAGCCAGAACCGCAGAACATCGTGCATCGCTGCCACGACCTCCGGGTTGCGCCAGTTCAAGTCCGGCTGCTCCGCCAGAAACGAATGCAGGTAGTACTGGCCGGTAGGCACATCCCACGTCCACGCAGGTCCGCCGAAGATCGAGATCCAATTGTTGGGCGGGGAACCGTCTGCCTTCGCACTGCGCCAGTAGTACCAATCTCGCTTGGGACTGTGGCGCGAGCTACGCGACTCGATGAACCACGGGTGCTGGTCCGAACTGTGATTGGGTACGAAGTCCAGGAGCACGCGAATGCCGCGCGTGTGGCACTCCGCGATCAGTTGCTCCATGTCAGACATCGTGCCGAAGTCCGGGTGGACGGCAACGTAGTCCGAGATGTCATAGCCGAAGTCCTTCATCGGCGACGGATACGTGGGAGAAAGCCAGATCGCGTCGACCCCGAGCGAACGCTCCGTGCCATCGTTCAAGTAGTCGAGGCGCGCGATGATCCCGGGGATGTCTCCGATGCCGTCGCCGTCGGAGTCCTGGAAGCTACGCGGGTACACCTGGTAGCAGAGGGCGCCGCGCCACCATTCTTCGCCTACAGCCTGGCTCGTCACGAAGCGACTGTAGCCGAACGTCGGAGGTCCGTGCTACCAAGCTGATCCCGCGTGGGGGTAGAAAGTGGCCTCCACACCCCCCAATGCCGTATGTGAGCAGGTGGACGAAGTGCCACGTGCCGTCTCTCCCTCTGTACCACGGTGGGGCCAAGGCAGCGGGCAATCTCCGCATATACTATTGGGGCGACTGACAACTTCGGCGCCCTGCCAGCGGCGAAGGATATGGGTCGAAGGGGCTGGAATCGGCGGAGGTGAGCAACCAGTGCGCATAGGAATGCTCGCGCCGATTTCGTGGCGAGTGCCTCCGCGCCACTACGGGCCGTGGGAGCTAGTCGTTTCGACGCTGACGGAAGGCCTCGTGCGGCGGGGCGTGGATGTAACGCTATTCGCAACCGCAGATTCCATCACCACCGCGAAGCTGGTCGCGGTCTCGCCGACGGGCTATTCCGAAGACTCGAGGCTCAACGCGAAGGTCTACGAGGGTCTCCACATCGCCGCCGCGTTCGAACGCTCCGACGAATTCGACCTCATTCACAACCACTTCGATTTCCTCCCTGTAACGTATTCTCGTCTCGTGCGAACGCCCGTCGTCACCACCATTCACGGGCTCTCCTCCGAGCAGAACCTGGAAGTTTTCCGTGCGTACAACGACATCGCCTGGCTAGTCGCGATTAGCGACTCGGACCGACGCCCCAGCCTGCGGTACTGCGCCACGATTCACCACGGTTTGCCGATCGACGACTTCACCTTCGAGCCGACGTCCGGGGACTATCTCCTGTACTTCGGCCGCATTCATCCGGACAAGGGCACTGCCGAGGCCATCGAGGTAGCCCGACGAACCGACCGGAAGCTTGTTATCGCGGGCATCATCCAGGACGCGGCGTATTTTGAAGAAAAGGTGAAGCCATTCATCGATGGACACCGGGTCGTCTATGCCGGTTCGGTCGGCCCGGAGGAACGGAACAGACTGCTGGGCGGCGCGCTCGCATTGCTCCACCTGATCAACTTCGACGAGCCTTTTGGCCTGTCCGTCATCGAAGCGATGGCCACGGGTACGCCTGTAATCGCCTTCCGGCGGGGCTCGATGCCGGAGATCGTCAGCGACGGAACGAGTGGCTTTCTCGTCGACACCGTGGGCGAGGCCATCGAGGCTGTGGAGCGGTTGGGGGGCGTGAACCGGGCCTCGGTGCGGCAGTGGGCCGAGGAACACTTCTCGGCCGAGCGAATGGTGGATGACTACCTCGAACTCTATCAGCGGATCTTGCGCCAGCCGAGTCGGCCGAGCGGCCCCCACTGAGTTCGGAGCCTGATGCACGCCGGCGCAACACGACGATCACATGGTGTGGGTCGACGCTACCGTGCCGTTGACCACCCGGAACCAAGAGGCGTATCAGCCAACCGGACTCTAACGCCGTTTCATCCGACGTGGGTCGGGCCGCAGGCCCGGTGCTGGAACTAGTTACACGTGGATCAGCGTTCGGAGCAGGGCATTTTGGGCGACCTAGCCCGCTTCGGCGAGTGAGGTCACAAACAGAGCGACGGCACTGACGAGTGGGCCGACCGCC
>DATCGT010000235.1:0-6345 GCA_036508775.1 Tepidiformaceae bacterium
CGGAGACCCACTGGCCGCGTCGATCCACCAGGTCGCGAATGTCCCGGTCCGGTGTCCGCATCGGCGCGAGTACGACGAGTCCGGCATCGCGGTCGTAGCGCAGCTGGATCGTGCGCTTTCTCCGGGGACTACGAATCACCGTGAACGGGATGGTCATCCCGCGACGGTACCTGCCGAGCCAGCGATCGGCGCGAAAAGGCGCTCACGTACCCACCGCGCGGCCACCTCAGGCAGCTCGATCACGAGTTCGTGGTTTGCGCCGGGCACGACCTGGAAGTCCCAGCCGTTCGCACCGGCGATCGCCCGGGCACGCTGGAGTGACGCGGTCCGATCGCGGTCCCCGTGCAGGGCGACCACGGGTACCGGTACCTCCCGTGCGAGCTGTTCCACCTTCCCGTAGAAGACGATCTCGGCCTGGCCGCCGATGTGTCCGGCGCGACAGTGATGGAACTTCGGTGACAGGACGACATCCGGTTCGCCGGGCCGAATCCGCCGCGCGGCGGGGAGCCAGAGAGGCTGCGTCCGGTCCAGCACCAGGCAGGCAACGTGCGCCGCTCTCGGGTGCTCCAGGAAGGTACTTATGACCCGGCCCCGGTTACGCCGCACCATCGCGCGGCCATCTTCAATATCGCGAAAGAGGGGAAAGCCGACCACCCCGACACGTTTGAACGCGCCCGGCATCGCGCAGGCGAGTGCCAGCGCAACGATGGCCCCCATCGAATGTCCGAGGATGTAGTCCGGCCGCTCGCGCTCAATAACGGGCCGCATCGCTCCGATCACCGCATCGAGCGTGTATTCGCCCGCCGGAGGTGGCGCCGACCCGTACCCGGGAAGATCGAGCGCTACGCATGCCGCGGCCGAGCCAAGGGCCGCTCGCAGTGGCCCCCAGTTCGCACTCGTCGAAAGAAAGCCGTGCAGCAGTAAGAGGCGTGGCGATTCGCTCATACCTTTACGCTAGCACGGCCCCCGAATAGAAAAGGCGAAGCCCCTGCCTACGTCCCGGTGTAAACGCCCGGACGGCGTTCGCGGAACGAGAGGCCCGATTCGCGAGCGTCGTTCGTCGCGCGCCTGGCGACGCTCAGCCCCCAGAGTTCGTACCGCAGCTGGTCCTCGAACGTGTGGTCGAGGCTGCGCTGGACGACGCGCTTCGTCATAAGGACGGCGATCGGGGGCAGCGCCACGATCTGCGCGGCGTACTTGCGCGCCTCGGCCAGCAGCTGGTCATGCGGGACGAGCTTCTGCAGGAGCCCGATACGCAGTGCTTCCTCGGCATCGACTGAGCGGCTGGTCAGGATGAGGTCCATCGCGTTGCCACTCCCCACAATGCGCGGGAGGAAGTAGCTCATCCCGGAGTCCGGGGAGAGATTGCGCTCGGCGAAGACGGTCTTGAAGCGCGCCTGGTCGGATCCGATCCGCACGTCGCAGGCCAGCGCGAGCGACATCCCGGCACCCGCGGCAACGCCGTTCACCGCGGCGATGCTTGGCTTGTCCACCAGGTAGACGGCCTTGGCCTGCCGCCCGACCCAGCTGTCTTCGTCCATTCGCTCCTGCCAGCTGATCTCGGGGGGCTCCCCACCCGGCCGCGCACCGGTGAGGTCAGCACCGGAGCAGAAGCCGCGCCCGGCGCCGGTCCAAATGATCGCCCGGACATCGTCATCGTTCTTCAGACGCTCGCACACGTCGAGCATCTCGTTCTGGAGCGCCCGGTTGATGGCGTTGAGCTTCTCGGCACGGTTCAGCGTGACGGTTGCGACGTGATCGCTGACTTCGAGCGTTAGTTCCTTGTAGTCCACGGACCCGCCTCCATTTGAGTAGGCGAAGTGAAGCGCACCAGAGCACGGCTGTAAAGCGCGGGGTCTCCAACCTGGTGGCGCGAGCCGGGCGCTCCATTGCCTTCGCCAAGATCGAATATGTGTTGCGCGCGCGACTCCTCACCCGGTAGGATTGTTGACACAGTCACTCGACTTTATTGGAGAGGCAACGGTCGGCGAAAAGCGCAGGCCTGAACATCAGATGCGCGTTTCTACTCGCAGCGACTACGGGCTTCGAGCCCTCATCGAACTGGCAGACCATTACGGCCAGGGGCCCCTGCAGTCGTCCGAAATCGCGCTCCGCCGCCACATCCCCGAGCAGTACCTCGACCAGCTCCTGACGACACTCCGCAAAGCTGGTTTCATTCGTTCAGTTCGCGGACCGTCCGGCGGTCACGAGCTCGCGCGTGACCCGAAAGACCTCTGCATTCGCGACGTCATCACGACGCTCGAGGGGAGCCTCTCCCCGGTCACCTGGCTTGATGAGCCTCCCGAGATGACCGACCACCCGCACCACTGTGGCCAGCGGGAGATCTGGGAACGCATCCGCGAGGCGACCGAACAAATCCTGGGGGCGTACACCGTCGCCGATCTGCTCGAACGTGAGCCTCATGCCGCCACTGGGAGATACGTGATTTGACCAGTCTCACCGCCCGGCCGCTCATTGCCGATTCTGTGCTGGACATCATTGGCCAGACCCCGCTCATCCGCATGAACAAGATCGTGCCTGCGGGGGGAGCCACTGTGCTCGGCAAGATGGAGAACCTGAATCCCGGCGGCAGCGTCAAAGACCGCATCGCTCTTTCCATGATTGAGTCAGCCGAAGCCGCAGGAAGCCTGAAACCAGGTGGCACCATCGTGGAGCCGACGTCGGGCAACACGGGTATCGGACTTGCGCTCGTGGCGGCCGTAAAGGGCTATCGCCTCATCCTGACCATGCCCGAGGACATGTCACTCGAACGCCGGCGGTTGCTCGAACGTTTCGGCGTCGAACTCGTGCTCACCCCCGCAATTGAAGGGATGACCGGCGCCGTTTTCGCGGCCAGCGAGATCCTGAAGGAGCACACCGACTACTTCATGCCCCAGCAATTCGAGAACCCATCGAACCCCGAGGTTCACCGCCGTACGACGGCTCGCGAGATCATCGACGCCACGGGCGGAAATGTGGACGCATTCGTTGCCGGCGTCGGCACGGGCGGCACCATCACCGGCGTGGGACAGGTGCTCCGCGAAGAACTGGGACCTGCGGTCGAGATC
The DNA here is from genome assembly GCA_036508775.1 of Tepidiformaceae bacterium. Classification (GTDB taxonomy): domain Bacteria; phylum Chloroflexota; class Dehalococcoidia; order Tepidiformales; family Tepidiformaceae; genus JBGPOS01. The sequence goes on from DATCGT010000235.1 coordinate 3,069, forward strand.
ATCGCGGTCGAACCAGCCCGCTCACCCGTCCTCAGCGGCGGACGAGCCGGGATGCACGGCATCCAGGGCATCGGCGCGAGTTTCGTGCCCGGTGTGCTCGACGCGCACGTCTACAGCCAGGTCATGCGTGTCGAAGACCGCGACGCGATGGCGATGACCCGGCGACTCGCGCGAGAGGAAGGTCTCCTCGTCGGAATCAGCGCCGGGGCGAATGTCTTCGCCGCCGCGAAAGTGGCCGCCCGTCTCGGTGCCGGCAAGACGGTTGTCACCATCCTCTGCGACACTGGAGAGCGCTACCTGACCGTGAACATGTGATGCCCAAGGCAGCGAACCAGTCCCAACCCCACCCGCGCGGTGAAGCACACCGTGCGAGTTCCGATTCCCAGGAGGAGCCCGTGTCCGTCAACGTATACATCCCCACCCCTTTCCGTCACCTGGTCGGTAACCGGACGAAGGTCCGCGGCACCGGGACGACGGTCCGTGACGTCCTGGCAGACCTGGACGCGCAGTTCCCGGGCTTCCGCGCGCAGGTGACGGACTCCGATGGGAAGCTCGCCAGCCACATCAACGTTTACGTGAACCAGGTCGAGATCAACAGCCTCCAGGGCGAGGCCACCTCGCTGAAGAACGAGGATGAAGTTGCGGTCATCCCGGCACTCGCCGGCGGCGCGGCAACGACGCTTACGCCGGAGATGGTGGAGCGCTACAGCCGCCACCTGATCATGCCGCAGGTTGGCAGCATCGGGCAGCGCAAAATCATCGAATCGAAAGTGCTCATCATCGGCGCGGGCGGGCTCGGTTCGCCGGTGGCCCTCTACCTCGCGCTCGCGGGGATCGGGACAGTCGGGATCATCGACTTCGACGTGGTCGACCGGTCCAATCTTCAGCGGCAGATCCTCCACCAGACGGCGGACATCGGGAAGCGGAAGGTCATCTCCGCGCGAGAGACCCTGAACGCGCACAACCCAAACGTCAACGTCCAGATGCATGAAGAGCCGATCAACAGCGACAACGCGTTCGAGATCATCTCGCAGTACGACATCGTCGTGAACGGCGCGGACAACTTCGCCACCCGTTACCTGGTGAACGACGCCTGCTACCTCCTGAAGAAGCCCCTCGTCGATGGCTCGATCCTCATGTTCGACGGCCAGGCGACAACCTATATCCCGGGCAAGGGCTGCTACCGCTGCCTCTACCCGGCTCCTCCTCCCCCGGGCATGGTTCCCAGCTGCGCCGAGGCCGGCGTCCTGGGCGCCATGTGCGCAACGATCGGCAGCATCCAGGCGACGGAAGTGCTGAAGCTCGTCCTCGAGATCGGCGAACCGCTGGTGAACCGCCTCCTCCTGTACGATGCACTCTCACTCGAATTCCGCATCGTGAAGGTTCGGCGTGACCCGGATTGCCCCCTCTGCGGAGACAACCCGACGATCCACGAACTGATCGACTACGAGGTCTTCTGCGGAATGCCCATTCCGCAGGCGATCGCCTGATTCGAACCGGGAGCAGACGGGAACCGTCTGCTCCCTTCACCAGACACGAGAGATTCCAAGCATGACCGCAGCCGCCTCCCCCACCATCCAGGTGCGTGTTACCGCAGTCCTCCAGAAGCTCACCAACGGCCAGAAGACCGTTGAAGCCAGCGGGGCGACCGTGGGCGCGATCCTCGACGATATTGAGACTCGCTATCCGGGCTTCAAAGCGCAGATGTACGGCCCGGACGGGAAGCTCCACCGCTTCGTAAACGTCTACCTGAACGACGAAGACATCCGCTACTCCGGCGGCGTCGACACGGCCGTAAAGGTCGGCGACGTTCTCGACATTCTCCCGGCGCTGGCGGGGGGCGCCTGAGCCTGTGGCGCTCTACCACTCGATCATCGAGTTCATCGGAAACACCCCGATGGTGGAGTTGCGGTCGTTCGCGCCGCGACCCGAGGTGCACATCTACGCCAAGCTGGAAGGCCAGAACCCGACCGGCTCGGTGAAGGACCGCATCGCCAAATACATGATCGAGGCTGCGGAGAAGCAAGGGCTCCTCAAGCCCGGCGACACGATCCTTGAGCCCACATCCGGCAACACCGGCATCGCACTGGCGATGATCGGGCGCGTCAAGGGTTACCACGTCATCTGCGTCATGCCTGATTCCGTCAGCGAAGAGCGCACACAGCTGCTGCACGCCTATGGGGCCGAGATCATCTCGACGCCCGGCGACCTCGGCTCCAATGGCTCGATCGCGCACGCCAAGAAGCTCGTTGCCGAGAACCCGGGAAGGTACTACTTCCCCTACCAGTACGGGAACGAGGCCAACCCCCGCGCCCACTACGAAACCACTGGCCCCGAGATTCTGCGAGACCTCCCCCAGACCACCGTTTTCGTTGCCGGGCTCGGCACCGGAGGCACCCTCACCGGCACGGGCCGCTACCTCAAGGACCAGAACCCGAAGATCAGAGTCATCGCCGCGGCTCCACACCCCGGCGACATGGTCCAGGGGCTTCGCGCTCTCGAAGACGGCTTCATCCCCGAAGTCTTCGACGCCTCTGTGCTCGATGGGAAGATCGTTGTCGACAGCAAGTCGAGTTTCCAGATGGCCAAAGAAGTCACCCGCAAGGAAGGCCTCTTTGTCGGGGTCAGTTGCGGTTCCGTGATTCGCGCCGCGCTGAAAGCGGCAGAGCGGCTTGAAGGTGAGCAACACATCGTCTGCTTGCTCGCCGACGGCGGCTGGAAGTACCTGAGCTCCAACCTCTGGACGACCGAGTGGGAAGACCAGCCACAGGACGTCGAGAGCAAGATCTGGTGGTAGGTCGCGGGGCCTGACCCAAAACCTCTACGCGCTCTGCATCGTTTGGCCCACCAGCTCGCTCCCGCTATTCTCAAATCTGTCACGTGACCCTGGAGTGCCTGTGCGCCCACTGCGCGTCTTTGCTCTCATCGCCCTGGGACTCATCCTGCCTGCGCTGGCCGCCTGCACGGACCCCGGGCCTCCTGACGACCGCCTGACGCCGGGTGCCGAGGAAACCGCGGCGGCAGGACGAACGCCGGCGGCCGGAAGCACGACGACGGGTGGGGCGGCCGTGGCACCGACGCCCGACTTCCGCGGAGTGACTGCCAACATCGGCGGAGCGATGATCCTCGCGACGACATCGAGCCCTCTCGACTCGGGGCTACTCGACGTTCTCGCCCCCCCTCTTCACCAAGCTGACCGGTACTGAGGTGCAGGTCATCGGTGTCGGCACCGCCCAAGCGCTGGCGATGGCTTCGAAAGGGACCGCCGACGCCCTCC
>DATCGT010000236.1:0-7772 GCA_036508775.1 Tepidiformaceae bacterium
GACGTCCGAAAAGTGCTGTGCCGTCGCGGCGCTATCGTTCGAAGAGATGACGATATGGTCGATGTTCTTTGCGCCCAAGCTCATGACATGTGCCCCTCCCCGACCGGCGTCGCGTACTCCACGAGAATCCCGTGGTTCGCCTTCGGGTGCAGGAATCCGATCATCCCCGCCAGCCCCGGTCGAGGTGCTTGGTCGATGAGCTCCAGACCGCGCCCCGCAGCCGCGTCGAGGTCCTTCGAGCAGTCGTCCGACTCGAAGCAGAGATGATGCATCCCCTCGCCCCGCGTCTCCAGGAAGCGCGCGATGCCCGTGCCGTCGCGCACTGGTTCCAGCAGCTCGATCTCCGAGTCGCCAATCGCTAGCAGCACACCCCGTACGCCCTGGTCCTCGATGACGCGGTCCGCGGTCACCTTCAGCCCCAGCGCATCCCGGTAGAACTTCATCGCCTCATCGGCGCTCTTCACGACGATCCCGACGTGGTGGACTTTGCTCAGCATGACGACTCCTTCACTCCGGTGAAGCGGATTCTACGGTAAGAGCGGCCAACTCCCCTCGCCCATCGCAATGGGAGAGGGGCCAGGGGGGAGGGTTCACTAGATCACCACCGATTCGCGCTGCTCGCCCCACACGCGGCGCAACCGGTGGCTGATTTCCCCAAGCGTGACGAAGTTCTCGACGCATTCGACCATGATCGGCACGAGGTTGTCCGTCCCCTCGGCCGCGTGCTGCAGCTTTGAGAGCAGCCGCTCCACTTCCGCGCCATCCCGCCTCGCCCGCAGCGCCGTGAGCCGCTCCGCCTGCCGCTGCCCTATGCGCGGGTCGACCCGCTGCAGCTTCGGTGGCGCCTCGCCCGGCACGATGAAGTCGTTCACGCCCACGACGACGCGTTCTTTCTCTTCGACCTGCCGCTGGAAACGGAACGCCGCCTCCTGGATCTCCTTTTGCTGGAAACCTTTCTCGATGCCCGCGAGCGCCCCGCCGAGACCGTCGATCGTCTTGATGTACTCCGCCGCCTCCGCTTCGAGGCGATTCGTCAGGTCCTCGACGTAGTACGACCCACCCAGCGGGTCCACGACGTCCGCGACGCCGTTCTCGTACGCCAGCACCTGCTGGGTCCGCAGCGCGATCTGGACCGCGTGCTGCGTCGGCAGCGAAAGGGCTTCGTCCATCGAGTTCGTGTGCAGCGATTGCGTCCCGCCCAGCACCGCCGCCAGCGCCTGCACCGTCGTCCGGACGATGTTGTTCTCCGGCTGCTGCGCCGTCAGCGTCACGCCGCCGGTCTGGGTGTGGAAGCGCAGCATCTGTGAGCGCGCGTTCTTCGCCCCGAAGCGCTCGGTCATGATCTTCGCCCAGAGGCGCCGCGCCGCCCGGAACTTCGCCACTTCCTCCAGGAAGTTGTTGTGGCAGGCGAAGAAGAAGCTGAGCTGCCCCGCGAAGTCGTCCACGTCCAGCCCCGACGCGATCGCCGCGTCCACGTACTGGATGCCGTCCGCGAGCGTGAAGGCTATCTCCTGCGCCGCCGTGCACCCCGCCTCCCGCATGTGGTACCCGGAGATCGAGATAGTGTTCCAGCCCGGCACGTTCGCCTTGCAGTAGCCGAAGACGTCCGTAATCAGCCGCATGCTCGGCTTCGGGGGATAGATGTACGTCCCCCGCGCGATGTATTCCTTCAGGATGTCGTTCTGGACCGTCCCGCCCAACTTCGACAGCTCCACACCCTGCTTCCGCCCGACCGCCACGTAGAGGGCCAGCAGAATCGCCGCCGTCGAGTTGATCGTCATCGACGTCGTGACCTTGTCGAGCGGGATCTGGTTGAACAGCGTCTCCATGTCCTCGATCGACGAGACCGCCACCCCGACCTTCCCGACCTCCCCGATCGCCATCGGGTCGTCGGAGTCGTAGCCAATCTGGGTGGGGAGGTCGAAGGCAATCGAGAGCCCCGTCTGGCCCTGGCTCAGCAGGTAGCGGTAGCGCTCGTTGGACTCTTCCGCCGTGCCGAACCCGGCGTACTGGCGCATCGTCCAGAACCGGCCGCGGTACATCGTCGGCTGGATGCCGCGTGTATATGGATATTCACCGGGAAAGCCGAGTTCGGCGGCCGGGTCGAAATCCTTCAGATCGTCATGCGCGTAGACGGGCTCAATCGGCATGCGGCCCGTCGTCTCGAAGACCTTTGCGCGTTCTGGCGCACGTTCAATCGACTTGCGATACGTGCTCTCCAGCCATTCACGCTTGGAAGAACTGGGCATAGAAGCGGTACTCCGGGGGGCGAGGAAGACCGGGCCGGCAGGCCCGCTCACCTGATCGTCCGCACAGGGAGTATATGGGAGCCCGCGTCACGTCGCCATTAGGGAGCGGGTTGACGCTCGGGTCGAGCGCCGTGAGCACCTGATGAAGTTGCCTGATGGCCTCGTACTGCCAAGTCCCCGTCCCAAGCCGCTGCATCAATTCGCGCTGCTCCGTGTGCGCCGCACCGAGCAAATGCTGCGAACTGGGTCCGGAGAGAACATCCTCGATTGCGCTCGCCCATTCCCCAATACCATCAGCTCGAACGAGCCTGTGGACCTGGCTATAGCGATGCCGTTCGTTGTCATCTTCGATCGCGGCAATCAACCCAGCCGCTGCCACTTTCGTCACCATCTCGCCGAACAAAACAAGATCGAAGAATAGCGCCGAATCGGAGTCGTCCTTGGTACGCTCAACGCGCTCCCGCATTTGATCGAAGGTCTTCATACCTGAAACCGCTCCCCTGCCGAAGATCGAGCCAGGGCCAGACACTCGGTGGGCTCCATCCTGCTCAGCTCGGTTCATACGCTGGTGGATGGCGCCGGTCAAACCGAAGAACCGACAGCGGCAATGCAGACATAGCCCTCGCCCCCTGTTGCCGACCGACGCCCACCACGTAGAGTGGCGACGCGGGCACGGCAGGTCAGAGGTCAGCAGTCGTTCCCCAAATCATGCCGGGCGGGTGGGCGATGACGAACCGGGCAAAACTCCGCGCATGCACCCTGGCCGCGCTCGGCCTGCTCTTCGCGGCAGCCGCGTTCACCTCCACCGTCCCCGGGACAGCAGCACAATCCGATGGCGCCACCGCCAGGGCCCGCATCGCACAGCTGGCCTCCGATGGCCCCGGTCCCCTCAACCGCATCCCCCGTCCGAACCCCACCCTCACACCGGGAGCGGTGCTCACCACTGACGTCCCCACCATCTGCTCCGTCGGCTACACCGCCACTGTCCGCGACGTCTCCGAAGCCACGAAGGACTACGTCTACAACCTCTATGGCATCGTCGCCCGGGTGCCCGGCTCCTACGAGATCGACCATCTCATCTCACTGGAACTCGGCGGCTCCAACGACGTCGCAAACCTGTGGCCCGAGCCGTACGACGAGGCGAACGGCGCCCACCTCAAGGACATCCTCGAAAACAAGATGCACGACCTGGTCTGCGCGGGCGTCCTCGATGTATCGGTGGCCCAGCAGGCAATCGCCACCGACTGGTACGCCGCCTACCTGGCCTACGGGTCCGTCCCAACTCCACCCTCCACCCCAACGCCCCGCGCGACCGCGACCCTGCCTCCCGCATCGACCCCCACGCCAATCCCCTCGGGACTCCGCACCGGCGCCATCTGCAACGACGGCACCAGCACAACAGTCACCGGCTCCGGCGCCTGCTCCGGCCACGGCGGCGTCGCCAACTGGCTCTACTAACCAACGGGTGGTAGCCGCCGGCCACCGTGCCGGCTGGAGTGTTCGTCAAACGCTCGCGCCAGCTCCACCCCAGACTCCATTACTCCAATACCCCGCTACTACCCCGTCGCCGCCCGCACCAACCGATCCGCCAGGTCCGCCCGCCATCTCTCGTCGGCCAGCTGCGCGAGCTCCCGCCTTGTCTCCGGGAAGAACTCAGCCACCCGCTCGTTCTTCTCCATGAAGTACGTCCAGTAGACCCACCGTGAGTGCAGCCGCCCGTACCACCACGCCTCCACCCCCAGCCGACACTCCTCCTCCGATAGGTGAACGTGCTGCCGGTAGCCGCTGAGATATGCCCCAAGGCCGGGCTCTTCATACAGCTGCGCGAACGCCACCGCCCGGAGCACTTCCCACACCCGGGCCATCACCCGGTGCATCTCCCAGTCGTTCACGGCCAAGATGTCGCCGCCCGGGCCGAACAGCACCTGTTGATCGTGGTAGTCGCCGTGCGTGAGTTGCGCGGGCAGTTCTGAGAAGTCCGACCTGGGCCGAACCAGTGCCGTCTCCAGTAGCCGCACCTGCAGGTCGATCCCCGCGACCACCTCTTGCGCCGCCCCTCCTTCGACCGCGACCTGCCGCACGAGGATCAGGTCCGCCAGCGAACTCGCCGTATCCCACAGCAGCTGAGTGGAAGCCCCCGCCGAAGCCGGGTGCTCCGCCAACACCGCATGGATGCGCCCGTGCATCTCCCCGAGCGCGTTGGCGTCTGCCGCTGTGATCTGCCCACGGACCGTCGTCCGGCCCTCGACCCACGGGAGGAGCGACCACATCGTGCCTTCTACTTCGACCACCGTTTCTGCACCCGCGGCCCCGTACGGACGCACGACCGGGATGCCCCGCGCAGCCACCCATCCCAGCAGTTCGTGCTCAGCCATTACCTGTTCCGCCGTGACCTCCCTTCGCCACCGCCGCGCGAATACGGGCCCCGACGCAGTCGCCACCCGGTAGTTCCAGTTCAAGGTGCCACCGGCCACTGGCGCGGGTGCACCCGTGCGACGCCTCCTGAAGCGGCCGAGGACACGGTCGATCTGCGAGTGCACCTCGTCCGTCGACGGGGGGACGTGTAAGTCCGGCTGCATCAGCTCAGCAGCGCCTCGTGCAGCATCTCCAGCGATCGCTCGGCGATGTGCACCATGACCTGCGCCCGCGTCCCCGGCAGAACGCATTCCTCGACCTTCGTCCCGTTCGGCCCTGCGACCGCGATCACCACCGACCCCACCGGCTTCGGCGACCGCCGGCTCCCAATCGGTCCCGCGATCCCACTCTCGCCCACGGCGTAGTCCACGCCCGCCCGCGCCCTTAGCCGTTCGACCATGTCGGTCACCGCTTCCGGGCTGACCGCCCCGTACGTCCGAAGGATCTCGGTGTCCGTCTCAATGACATCGCGCCGCGCCGTCCCCGTGTAGACCACCACCCCGCGCTCGAACCAGCGCGACGCACCCGCGACGCTCAGCATGCGCGCGCTGATGAGGCCCCCTGCGGTCGTCTCCGCCACCGCCACTTTGGCGCCTTTCGCCACCAGCGCCTCCCCGATTTCGAACGCCAGCTGATCGTGTTCGAGCGGATACATGGGGGCCTCCCGGGATACGTTTCCACGGAGTCTACCGCCTCGGGCCCGATCCGCGGCCTGTACTCGCTGTCGTTTGCCGTTCTGATAAGCTCGCCTCATGAGCGCAGCCCTCGACTTCGCGGCCACCGAGGAGTTGCTCCTCCGCGCGACCTTCCGAGACCACCGCCCGCTCTGGTACTCCTCGAACTACGTCTACCTCTGCCAGCTATCCGATGACGACGACCGCGTTTTCGCCGCCGTCTACAAGCCCCAGCGCGGCGAAAACCCTCTCTGGGACTTCCCCGACGGCGCGCTCTACCGGCGTGAAGTCGCTGCCTATCGCTTCTCGCAGCTTCTCGGCTGGGGCTTCATCCCGCCAACCGTCGTCCGCGACGGGCCCGAGGGCATCGGCTCGCTCCAGCTCTTCATCTCCCACGACCAGGACTCGCACTTCTTCACCCAGCGCGACCAGCCGGAACTCCTGCCCCAGCTCAAGCGCATGGCCGTCTTCGACTTCATCACCAACAACGCCGACCGCAAGGGAGGCCACTGCCTCCTCGACGCCCACAGCCAGGTCTGGGGCATCGATCACGGCCTCTGCTTTCACGCCCAGTACAAGATGCGCACGGTCATGTGGGATTGGGTCGACGAACCGATCCCTGCCGAATGGCTCGAAGACATCGCCTCCGCCGCCGCGGCACTCCGTTCGAAGTCCGAGTCCGCCGCTGGCGTCATCGAACTGCTCGCGCCCGCGGAGATCAGGGCGCTCCTCGGCCGCATCGAACAGCTGCTGGAAGCAAAGACCTTCCCGAAGCCCGGCCCACAACGCAGCCACCCCTGGCCGCTGGTTTAGGAAATCACTGGTCGAGCGTGCCAACCGAACCCACCGCGAGAAGTTCCACATCCAATGCCACCAAACACTAGAAGCTTTTGTCACCCACCTCTGAACCGTATGAGGCCTGCCCCCAACGACCGGGCCTGTTATGCTTTGGTACCCAAGGGCGGATTCCCGGTGGCGGATTCCCGGTTGAGGCGATCGGGTAGGGGCCACAGAAGCGGGGACTTTCACTCATGACACTGGCACTGGGGTTTACGATCACGGGCTTGGCCCTGGTAAGCTCGGTGGTTACTATCTGGTTCTTTCTCGCGCCGCCTTTGAGGCTGCATCTCGCACGTCTCGGCATCCCAAGCCGTGCGTCTTATCGCCTTGGCTGGAGAACCGATCCAATTGACCGGGCAATAGCTGAGGCAAGTAAAAGGGTCTGGATCTTGCAAACGTGGATTCCGACGCTTAGTAGCGATATTGGTCACTGGGCGAACAACAAGCGTAATCATCTTGACTTTCGTGTTTTACTAGCATCCGATAATCTCCTGCCATCCCTTTTAAGGGCTCGTCCCGGAATCATTAGCCTTGTTGACTCCAATCTCCAGATACTCTCTTCGTTCGCTGCGATTCCCCAATCTCTCAAAATAGAAGTACGTCGTTACTCAGTGCTACCATTCGGACCGATCTACATCATCGATGATGATATTCACTGGGGAATCTATCTGTCTGACCGCGACTCGATGCAAGGCCCACATTTTCGCTGTCATCGCTCCAGCGATATGGGCAAGCTTCTTGAAGAGTCATTTCTAGCTATTTGGGAAATATCAAATGGGACATCAGCCCCGTCGGTGGGGGCGGAGCAAGTCGCTGCGGGAGTGAATGTTGTCGAAGGCGGCGCAAATGGCGTGCCCCTGACTACCAGCCCATTCCCGTCGGTCACCGATGCCCTCGTGTACGTGTCGTCGAGAGCGGAATTTCCTGTCACCGTGCCTGGATACTTGCCGCCCGGATATGCGCTGACAGAGATCGCCATCCCGCCGAGACCGCCCGCTGCGATTGATTCATCCGGGCTCCCATTCCTCGCCGTCCTTAGGATTCAGAATGGGAGCGCGGGGTTCCGGATCCAGGAAGCGAACGTGAAGTTCACCGTCGATCAGAATCCCAGCCAACTGATCGCATCACCTTCCGCGGGATCCCAAGTCTTCAAGGATGGCGGCGCTGTTGGAGACAAAAGTGTCAACTACACGCTGGTCACCCCGACGCGCATAGTCCTACTCGGCGCCGATGTTCCGAACCCTGTTACCGACGCTGAAGCTGTGCACGTTCTCGCCTCGGTGCCGTAGAGATGGGCGGCGCCGGCCTTGGTGCGTTGTCAGATAGACACGATAACTTTGTCGTTTACGGTGGCGCTCCTACATCTGGAGGCACACCGCATTGGCCGGTCGGCTTAGGAAACCACTGCTCTTTCCGCTGAGCTACGGGGGCCTGAAAAAACTCTACCGCGAATCTGGTTACAGCCGATATCTGTTTGACCACCGGGCTTGGCCTGGCGGTGAGGCATTGAGGTTGGCGACGTGCGCTTGCTTCCTGCGATACCCTGACGGAGCGGAGTTCACCCCTTCATGGAATCCTGGAAGCACAGCGGGCT
>DATCGT010000237.1:0-11489 GCA_036508775.1 Tepidiformaceae bacterium
GACCTTGACGTCGCCGCCCGCCGTGAATGCGCGCCCCGCGCCCGTGATTACGACGCAGCGAACTTCTGGATCCTCGGCCGCCGACGCAAGGTTGGCTGCCAGCGAGTCCAGCATGTCCCCGCTCATCGAATTCAAAGATTCCGGCCGATTCAGGGTGACCAGCGCGATCCCGCTCTTCACCTCGTAGAGGACGCTGTCCGTCATGAGTGACTCCCTCTGCTTGATGTGCCCCACTGTGCACCGGTCCGTGCCGGTGGCACATCATGGGCGCTCTCCGTGCGAACCCGCAACAGGGGCCGGGGGCTACCTCAATTCCGCCAGAGCCGCCACCACGGGCTGGGTCTGGCGATCGATTCCGTCGCCAGGATGTCGACCGTCACGCGCTGTCCTCTGCTGGTGGCTGTCACCTCTCCGACCTTCGTCCCTGCCGCCAGCGGCGCTTTCCCCGCGTCCAGGCGAACCCCCACTTGGACCTGGTCGCCTGCCCACCCTCCGACCGTAAGGTCGCTGGCTGCTACGAGGGTCGACGTTCCTCCACTGGCGGCGGCGTAGGTACCGACGAGATCTCCCTTGGATACAACGGTCGTCGTCGTCAGCCAGGACGGGACTGCTGCCAGGATCACCGAAGATGCGCGGAAGGCAGCTGCCAGGTCGGTCTGCCCGAGCACTGCGCCCAGGACCGTCGTCGGTCCGGTCGTCGCGGCGAAGACAAAGCAGCCGCCGGCCTCGTCGGTGTTGCCCGTCTTCAGCCCGACGATGCCGTTGTCGCCGAGGAGCAGGTTGGTGTTCTGGACGCTCCCCGCCACGGGGAGCGTCGCCTGCTTCAGGTTGACGATCCCTGCCAGCACCGGGTTGCTGACCACTGCCTGCGCCAGGAGCAGGAGGTCGGGCGCCGTCGACACGGTCAGGGTCGAGAACCCCGATGCATCATCGAAGTGCGTCTTGTTCATCCCAAGCTCTTTGGCGCGAGCGTTCAGCGTTCCCACGAACGCGCTTCCCGACCCGGCATCCCAGCGGGCGAGGATGTCGGCATAGTTGTTCGCCGAAGGGAGCAACAGGCCCTGGAGGAGCTGGAGCTCAGTCAGGGGTACGCCCTCTTGCACCGGAAGCGACGACTGGTCCTGGCGAAGGGCGATGCGGTAAGCGTCGACGTCCGCGGCGGTGATCGCGATCGATGGCCCCGATGCTCCTGGTGCGAGCGGGTGGTGTTCCGTGACCACCAGGGCGGTCATGAGTTTGGCGGTACTGGCGATCGGCAATGGGGTCGCGGTGTCGCCCGACGTACCAACCATCCCCAGTTCGCCGACCGCAAGAGCCGCCTGGCCGCGCGCGGGCCAGGGGAATACTGCCGGGGGATCCTTGGTCTGGACGGTTGCTGGCAGCGCGATCGCTGACGCCAGGTCCGGCAGTGGCCGCGTGTAGCGAAAGGTCGCGAGTCCCGCGGCAATCAGGAAGAACTCGATCGCCGCAAGGCACAGGAGCACCCGGGGCGAAATCTGCGTCGTGCGCCTGGTCACCATGCGGCCAACAGTCCTCCCCGGTGCTTCCTCAGGGTCTGCAAGCGCCGGGCAATGGGCAACGCGCGGCCGCGCAGCCTCAGGGTTCCCTGTTCCGCCGGATCTGCCCGACGTGATCATCGACGTGATCGGCCCCGCGGATCATCTGGTCCGCGACCGTCATCACCCCGAGCGACGCGTGGATGGCCGTCCGCTCCCACGCATCCGCGTAGCACTGCGCCAGGAGCTCAGCGTTCGCGTAGCGGGTCTGCTGGAAAAGCGAGATCGCGCTTTCTGGATCTCGCCAGAGATAGTGGAGCTTCCGCTTCCAGAGGCCTTCATCAACATCCGGGAGGTGCGGCTGCTCCTCCGCCAGCATCATCCGCAGGCGCACGGCCCTCACCAGTTCCGTATCTGAGAGGTGGATGATCACGTCGCGAATGCTCCACTCGTCGCCGGGCGGGCGCCGATTCAGCAGGGCCGGGTCGACGCCGCTGACCGCGCTTCGCACGAGCGTAGGCCCGGTCTTGAAGCGCGCAAAGGCATCTCTCAGGTGAGCGGGGATCTCAGGCATGCCGCATTCTCATACGCTTACCGCCAGTAGGAAATGCCTTCGCGCTCAGGCCGCCCGCCTTGGTACACTGGAAACAGCATGCCCACAGGACAAAAGGACTACTACGAGATTCTCGGCGTCGAGCGTAACGCCTCGCCCGCGGACCTGAAGAAAGCGTATCGCCGTCTCGCCATGGAGTTCCACCCGGACAGGAACTCCGCTGCCGACGCGCCCGAGCGCTTCAAGGAGATCAACCGCGCCTACGAGGTACTCTCCGACCCCGAGAAGCGAGCCGCCTACGACCGCTACGGTCATGCTGGCGTCGATGGCTCCTCGAGTGGCGCCCAGGGCTTCGATGGGTTTTCTACCTTCGATGGCTTCGGCGACATCTTCGATGCCTTCTTCGGCGGAGGTCAGCGCGGCACTCGCCGCCGTCGTGGCCCGGCGCGCGGCGCGGATCTTCGTTACAACATGCGCCTCACCTTCGAAGAGGCTGTGTTCGGCGTCGACAAGGAAATCGAATACCCACGGTTTGAGCGCTGCGGTCGCTGTACCGGGAAGGGCGCAGAGCCGGGGACGGACCTGTCCGTCTGCCCGGACTGCAATGGGGCTGGCGAGATCCGCCGCGCCCAGCAGAGCATCTTCGGCCAGTTTGTGAACGTTACCGCCTGTGGCCGTTGTCAGGGTGAGGGCCGTGTCGTCCTCAACCCCTGCACCACCTGCCACGGCGCGGGTCGCGAGAAGAAGAACCGCAAGATCAGCGTCAAGGTGCCGGCCGGCGTCGATGACGGCGCCCAGATCCGGCTCTCCGGGGAAGGCGAGACGGGTGCGCACAGCGGCGAGCCCGGGAACCTCTACGTCGTCCTCTCTGTCGCCGAACACGAGCGGTTCCAGCGCATGGATGACCACATCCTCCTGGAGTTCCCCGTGAATATCGCCCAGGCAGCGCTGGGCTCTCGCGTCACTATCCCGACTCTCGATGGTGAGACTGATTTCGAGATCCCGGCCGGCACCCAGAGCGGTGAAGAGTTCATCCTTCGTGGAAAGGGTGTTCCCCATCTTCGCGCCAATGGCCGGGGTGACATGGTTGTGCGGGTGCACGCCGTCGTTCCCGAAGAGCTCACCCAGGAACAGCGGACGCTGCTCGAACAGCTCGCCAAGACGATGGGCACACCGACGCTCCCCCGCAAAGGCAAGGGCTTCTTCGAACGTCTCCGCGACGCCGTTGCCGGTTAGTCGCGGCACATGACGGGCCTCTGGTTCGAGATCACCGCCCGCGTCACCCCGGACCAGGCGGACGCCGTGAGCGCCGTCATGCGCGATGTCTCCCCGGGTGGTGTCTCGATCGAGCAGGCCATCGACATCCTCGGCCCGGAGAAGGGCTTCCTGGTCCGGGAAAACGAGCCTGTCCTGGTTCGTGCCTATCTCCCCAGCAGCGAACTCGGCGCTGTCCTTGTCTCCGACCTCCGGGTCGCGATGGCGGCATTCCCCTCCGTCGAGCTGGTCGCTAAGCCCATTTATGAGCAGGACTGGGCGGTCAGCTGGCGCGAGTTCTTTGGCATCGTCGACAGCGGCGGCCGTCTCCTCATCGTTCCTTCATGGATCGAACACACTCCTGAGCCACATCAACTCGCAATCCGTCTCGATCCCGGGCGCGCCTTTGGCACCGGTCACCATGAAACCACGCGACTGTGCCTTACCTCGCTCGAAGAACACGTCTCACCCGGCGATCGGGTGCTCGATGTCGGTACTGGCTCTGGCGTGCTGGCGATTGGCACGATCCTGCTCGGCGCGGCCAGCGTCACCGCGATCGATATCGACCCGGTTGCGGCCGAAGTCGCGATCGAGAACTGCACGGCGAACGGCGTCCTCGACCGCATCGCGGTAAACGCCGGCATCCTCACCCCGGCCCACGACGGTCGCTACGACCTCGTCGTCTCCAACATCAGCACCGACGCCAACACCAGCCTGGCCCCGTCCTTCGCGGTCGTCACTCGGCCGGGCGGGCACCTCATTCTGAGCGGCATTCTCGGTGTCGACGCGCCCCGCGTTCGCGACGCGATGCTCGCGGTCGGGTTCAATCTCCTCGCGCTGCGTTACGAGCGCGATTGGTCCCTCCTCGAGTTCCAGCGCCCGCTCTGACAGCGTCCCACTCGGGTACCATGTCGACCGTGGCACACGTTCCCCGCATCTATCGCGCCGGCCATCTCGCCTCGGGGCCTCTCTTTCTTGATGGGGAGCCCGCTCGCCGTCTCGCGGCGGTCATGCGAGTTCGGCCCGGCGAGGACTTCCGGCTCTTCTCTGGCGACGGCCGCGAATGGCGTGCGACCGTGACCGAAGTCGGCCGTCAGTCCATCCGCGTCGAAGTCGGCGAGGTCACTCGCCAGGCGCCACCCCCGAGGCTTACAGTCGAAGTATGGCCAGCATTGGTCCGGGCGAACCGCTTCGACTGGATCGTCGAGAAGTGCACCGAGGCCGGCGCTGACCTGATCAGACCTCTCGTCACGGAAAACTCTGCCCGTGGCGAAGCGCCGTCGAACGGCCGCGGCGAACGCTGGCAACGCATCGCCATTGAAGCTGCCGAACAATGCGGCAGGCTGTATCTGCCGGCGATCGAACCGGTTGCGATTCTCGATGAACTTCTCTCGCGCCATCACGGCCCGGTCCTGCTGGCGGATGCTGAAGGCTCGTCGTGGGCGGAGACTGTCCCGCTTCTGCCATCGGGTGGGCGCCTCGCCGTGGTGATTGGCCCCGAGGGCGGCCTGAGCGCCGACGAGGTTGCCCGCGCCCGCACAGGCGGCGCGCTCATCGCCTCGCTCGGACCCAACACCCTGCGCACCGAAACGGCTGCCGTAGTCGCGGTTGGGCTCGTTCGCGCCTTCGCCGGCTGAAGGAACCAGATCGGGCTCTCCAGCGGGTTGCGGCTCGGTGCCGTGGACGATTGATGTGAAATCCGGTGTGCCAGGCCCTGTTTTCCCGCGCAACTCCGGGGAAACCCTTATTCAGGCAATGGAGAGAATTCCCTACCTTCAACAACGAAACGCCCAGAGTTCCAGTGGGCACCGAGGACAGCAGCTTGCCCGGCACCTTCTCGCGTGCAAAAACGATCGCATCCCTGCGCCGGGTTTCCATGCCACGCGGGCGCGCCGCCTTCGGGCTCGTTGCCGTGCTTCTTGGGCTTGCCGCCTTCGGCGTCGTCGTTTCGCTGCTGGTTCACAACTCGCTCGCCTCAGCCCGACAGCATCAGCGAACCAGCCAGTCCTTCGAGGCGGCTCGTTATGCTGTCGCCTCGGAAGAGTCGCTCGACGGAAGTATCGCCTCGAACCCGGACCCGCGGTTCGAGATTCATACAATGCGGCGGCAACCGCGTTCGTTGACGCCCTCCAGGCGGCGCGGATCAGTGGCGATGTGCGTGACCGCGCCCAGGTTGACTCGGCGTTCGCCGCACACCGGGGATTCGAGGAGATCGTCGTCAACCTCTTCGGTGCTGTTGATTCCGGCGATGCCACGCAGGTGCTCGTCTTCGATGGCCAGGAGGATCCGGTGTTCAATGCGCTGCAGGCCCAGGTGGATGTGGCTGCCAGCGATGATCTCCGGGAGGCAGATGATGCCCTTGCTAGCGCTGCTGCCGTGCAAAATGGCGTGATTCTTGCTACCCCGGTTGCACTTGTCGTTGGCCTCGCACTGCTGGCTGTCTTCTGGGACATGCTCAGGCGTCGTGCGCTGGAGGCGCTACTCGCTGAGCGCGCGGCTCTCGCTGCCAGCGAGCGCCGTGTGCGCGCCCTGCTGGAGAATGGGACCGACATGATCCTGCTCCTCAATAGCGACGGAGAGGTTCAGGCTGATCAGTCGACTCCGGACCGGTTCCTCGGGTTCTCCCGGGAAGTGCTTGTCGGGAGCCCATTCCTGGGCTGCGTTCACCCGGCGGAGCGGGCGCGCGTGGCGGTCTCGTTCGACGAGCTTCTCCAGGCGCCTGGTACCGCGGTCACCCTGGGACTGCGCTGCGTCGCGGCGGATGGTTCAGACGTCACCCTTGAAGCGACGTTGACGAACCTGCTCGACGACCCCGACGTCGGGGCGGTGGTCATCAATTGCCAGGACATAACGAAGCGCCAGCAGATGGAAGCGCAGCTCCTCCAGGCTCAGAAGATGGAGGGTATCGGGCGCCTCGCGGGAGGTATCGCCCATGACTTCAACAACATCCTGACCGCGATCATCGGGTACGCCAGCCTCGCTCGACGGGAACTCCCGGAAGGAAGTGCTGGGCGGGACGATATCGATGGGGTCCTGAGTTCCGCGACGCGTGCTGGCGATCTCACACGGCAGCTCCTGGCCTTCGCGCGGAAACAGCCCGCTCGGCCCCAGCTCGTGAACCCGAATGCCCTCATCGTCAATCTCGAGTCGCTGCTGGCGCGGATGCTGGGGGAGGACGTCACCCTCGCGGTCGCCCTGGCCCCAGAGCCCGGCATGATCCGGATCGACCCCGTTCAGTTCGAGCAGGTCCTGGTCAATCTTGCCGTGAACGCCCGTGACGCGATGCCGGAGGGCGGCGAGTTGCGCATCGCGACAGGCACGGCTTTAGCGAGATTCGATGGACCTGATGCCGGGCCAGATGGTGAACTACAGGACTGCTTCTGCCTCACCGTCGCGGATACCGGGACTGGCATTAGCCCTGAGGCCCTGCCCCATATCTTCGAGCCGTTCTTCACGACGAAGGACCCCGCGGCGGGCACGGGTCTCGGCCTCTCCACCTGCTACGGAATCGTCGAGCAGGCCGGGGGGCATATCGAGCTGGATAGTACACCGGGCGGAGGAGCCACGTTCCGGGTCTACCTTCCCTCCGCGACCCGTGTCGGCACGGTAGCGTCCCCCGTCATCTAGTCCGCTCTCGTTCCGGGTACGTTGTTTGGAGCAACGCGTCGGGGCAGACTCTCTCACAACGCTCAAACCCGGAAGGATTGCTCCTATGGCTCGTCGTCTCGGACTCTCAGTTGGATTCGCGGGTAGCCCGGAACAGAATCGCGAGTTGATCAAGAAGATCCAGATCGCCGATGAGGTCGGCGTTGAGGCCGTCTTCACGGCCGAGACCTGGGGGCGGGAACAGTTCTCCCTGCTCACCCAGATCGCCCTCGTTACCTCGAAGGTCAAGCTTGGCACCGGCATCACCCCCATCTTCGGGCGGTCTCCTGCCGTCCTCGCGATGACCGCCGCTACCCTGGACGAACTGTCCGGCGGCCGTGTCATCCTCGGACTTGGAACCTCGGGGGCTCGCGTCATCGAGCACTGGCATGGCGAACCCTTTGAGAAGCCGCTCCAGCGGATGCGTGAGTACTGCGAGATCATCAACATGATCATGCGCGGTGAGAAAGTCTTCTACGAAGGCGAGATCTTCAAGCTGCAGCGCGGCTTCAAGCTCCTCTTCGACCCGGTCCGCAACCACATCCCAATCTCGATCGCTTCGATCTCGCCCCGCAGCATGCGCCAGGTTGGCGAAGTTGCCGACGCTTGGGAGCCGATCTACTGGCCGAAGTCGAAGTATCGCGACGGCATGGACATGGTCCGCAAGGCGGCCGCCAAGGCTGGCCGCGCTCCCGAGTCCGTGGAGTGCTTCGCCTCCCTGACTACTGTCATCAACCCCGACATCGAAAAGGCGAAGGTCCAGGCCGCCGGTGGAGTTTCCTGGTACGTCACCAACATGGGTGACTTCTACCACCAGATGCTGTCGCGCAACGGCTTTGCCGAAGAGGTCGCCGCCATGCGCAAGGCTGGCGAGGCCCACAGGCCCCCGCCCTTCGGCACCAACCCGGAAATCATGGCAGCCATGGGCGACCGCATGCTCGACGAAGTATCGATCTACGGCGACCTCGAAACGGTCGCCGCGGGCATCGAAGAGCGTCGCCAGCTGGGTGTCGACATGCCGATCATCGGGATGCCTTCCGGCTCCCCACAACAGGTCGAGCGCACCCTCGGCACGCTCACGGCATAGGCTCCCCCGGTACTCTGCAAGGCAGAACAGAAGAGAGCGCCCTTACGGGCGCTCTCTTGTTGTTACCGGCTCCCGCCGATTGAGAAGTGATTCGATTTAGGGACTGCCACAAAACAACTCTTGCCTATCACGAATCTGATGCAGATTCGAACAACAGAAAGGTTGTTTTGTGGCAGTCCCTTAGCGGTTTCGGAGCCGCGGGTCGAGGACGTCGCGGAGCGCGTCTCCGAAGATATTGAAGCCGAAGACTGCGGCCGCAATGCAGACGCCGGGCCCAGATTGCGAGGCCAGGCTGCTGGGTCATGTACTGCCGTCCGTCGACGCTCAGCATCTGTCCCCATGATGGCTGCCCCGTCGGCCCGAAGCCGAGGAAGCTCAAGCTCGCCTCCTGCAGGATCACGCCACCCAAGGCTGTCGTCGCACTGGCGAGCACCAGCGGCATGATGTTCGGGATGATGCATCTTCGGATGATGCTGGCGCCCGTCGCCCCCATGCTCGCCGCTGCCTCAACGTACTGGGCCTGCCTGAGGCTCAATACCTGTGACCGATAGACGCGCGAGCGCCGCAGCCGACGAGTCCCAGCGCGGCCAGTCCAACCCCGCCGGCAGACGCGCCCACGAGCGCGCCCCTGCGGGTGACTCGGCGCGTCCAGTAGTTGCGATTATCCATGTTCCCTTTCCCCCTTCTTGATAAAGACGAGCGGTAAATGACTTCTTTACGCGGGGTATAAGCCTGATCATATAGTTGGTCAATACCGCACATCGAAAGGTTTATTCGCGGAAAGGGCCTCTAAGGTTTGCCCATTAGAAAAAGATCCGGCCAGATTTTGACCCGAACCTGGCGCCACCCTGTTGGGGCAATATCGCGGGGTTAATACGAGAATACTGGGAGGAGCGAGGGCTTACGCGCCGAGCGCGCGGGCAACGACTTCGAGCGCCTCGAGGGCTTCTGTTGTCGAGCTGAGGAAGATGTCCGACAACTCGATGATTTCCTGCGGCGTCTCCGCTTCGCCCGAGACGCCGACCATCACAACGTAAACGCCCTCCGCCCGGAGGTCCTTCGCCGCGTGAAACATGCCGACGTCCGTAAGGTCATCGCCCATCACCATCAGCGACTTTGCGCGGAAGTGGCTGCAGAGGGCCCGGAGCGCCAGGTCTTTTCCGCCGCGCGCGTCCGGCAGCACTTCCAGGACCATCCTGCCCTCGCGCAAGCGCAGCCCTGGTGGAAGGATGGCGAGCGCCTTGCGCAGCGGCTCTTCCAGTTCCGGTCGCTGGCGGAAGTGGAATGCGGTCGAGATGGCCTTCCGCTCGACGTGCAGGTAGGCACTCGGCACTAAAGAGATGACCTGCTGTTCCACCTGCTCAAGGGCGGCGTCGAGGCCAATCCGATCGACCTCCGGCAGCAGTGGATGCTCGAGTGTCGCTTCCAGACCGTGGCTGCCCACGACGACGACACCGTCGTAGGGCACCATCCGCCGGGCGGTGTTCAGATCCCGGCCCGTGATCACCGCCACCCTCGCGGCCTTCGAAAGCCGTTCGAGGACCGCGAGCGTTGCCGTTGGCACCCGGGCCGCCGACGCCTGCCGGACGATTGGCGCGAGCGTCCCGTCGAGATCGGTGGCGACAAGGAGCGGTCCCCGTGCCGCTGCCAGCCGCTTGAGTTGGTCGGTCACATCGCTGCTTAGCATCCGCTCCCCTCCATGTCCGAAAGGAATCGCGTCGCCCATGCCCGGGCATCACCCGCTCTGATTCTTGCTACCAGCGTGTCGGTCACGCGAACAGGGAGGCCTTTGAGGGCCGCCGCCAGGGTTGCTCGCATCGCCTCGGGGTCGAGGGCATCGACCGTGGAGAAGCCATCTCCTCCTCCGTTGGGCGATGCGAAGGCAAGGGCGAAGCCGGCGTCCCGTCCGACGATGATGACCGCCCGCTCCGCCTCCGGGCGCAGTGACTGCGCCACTGCGGCCTGTAAAGGCACCAGGTTCATCCCGTCGGCGAGGGAGGAAGTGAACACCACGTCGGCATCGCGCTGGAGTGCGACCACGCCTTCCCATGAGATCGACCGGCGGAGCTGGAGGAAGTGGCAGCCCGCTCGGCGCGCCGCCTCCGCCGCACGAGCGGTCGCTGTCTCGATCGCGGAGATGAGCGCCTCATATCCTCTGACGCCTTCCCGTGTCGGCGCCGCGACGCCCACGTAGCTGAAGCGGAGTCCCGCATCGAAGGCGTCGGCGATGATGTTCAAGCGCTCCGGGATGCCCTTCGTGTAATCCGAACGTTCCAGCCCGATCACGAGAGGTTGCCCTTTGCCGCGAAACTCCTCGACCTGTCCGGGCAGTTCTGCGCTCCTCGCCAGGTCGAGGAGTTCTTCCACGTCGATCCCGACCGGGTATGCCCCGAGTCGCGTAACCCGCCCGCCCATGCGCACTCCACCCGGGACCGTATTGGCGCCCAGCAATGCCACCGCCGCCTCGCGGAAGCGTCCGACGTCAGCTTCTGTCTGGAGCCCGATGAGGTCCGCTCCGAGCATGCCGGCCATGAAATCGCGGAGGCGTTCCCTGCCTGTGGAATCGAGGAGCGGTTCGGCGACCGCCCAGGATGGGAAGGGTGTATGGAGGAAGAACCCGGTCTTCCGCTTGCTTCCATCAGCGCGGAGCATCCGGGGGACCAGCGCGAGCTGGTAGTCATGGATCCAGCAGCTCGCACCGGACTCCTCCTCGGCGGCTGCATCGGCGAATCGCTGGTTGACCGCGACGTACGCCGTCCACTCCTGTGGTGACGGGCTTTTCGGCGCCGGGTAGTAGTCCGTGAGCAGCGGTAGCGGCCTTCGGCTCAGGTGCATCAGTGGCCAGAAGAAGCCGTTCGAAACGGCGCCGTAGTGGTTGTTCCAGGTCGTCTCGTCAAACGTCAGGCGGCGGTGCCTGAGCATTCCCCCGCGCACGGCCACGAGTTCGTGCCCGCGAGCATCGACCCACAGGTCATCGAATTTGCCGCGGCCCGCGCCGATCCATGTCGTCCCCGACTCACCGTCCCAGGGCGCGATGACAGGCCGGACGGCCGCCAGCAGGCCACCGTCGCTCTCCGCGGCGTCTTCGGTTTTGCCGGGGGGGGCGTTGTGGTCGATGTACGACCGGTTCGCAAGGATCAGGCCGGCGGCAGCCACCATGCTCAAAGTATAGGGCCCGCTGCCGGTCCGCCCCCGGTGCGCCGTGAATGCGCGCTGGCTAGGGAGGGTCAACGAAGGGACCCGGATACCTGCCGTTGCAGCGCCTCAGGCGCCCGATGGTCTTCCTGGTCGCTCGCAGGAAGCCGTTCCGCTGAAATGCCAGCAGGCCGTACTCGCTGCATGACGGCTCAAACGGGCACTGCGCCCTGATCCGTCCAGACACCCTTTCGCGATAGGTCGTGATGAAATGGATGGCAAAGCGCGAGGGGAGCGACAACTTTCTCCCCTCGCTGGT
>DATCGT010000238.1:0-2244 GCA_036508775.1 Tepidiformaceae bacterium
CTCCGGCAAGTTCAAGGAGCCAGGGATGAACGCCACCTTCGGTGTCGAGATTCGAGCGATCAAGGGGGGCGTCGTGCTCGAGCTATCGGGCGATATCGACGGAACCGCGGCCGCGGGGCTAAGCGCCGCCTACGAGCGGGCGGTCGCCGCGAGCAACCCCAAGGTCGTGCTGCTGGACTTCACCACTACCGAATACGTCAACTCGAGCGGCATCGCTCTCATCGTCAGCGTCCTGGCCAAGGCCAGGGCGGAGCACCGCAAGGTTCTGGCCAGCGGCTTATCCGACCACTATCGCGAAATCTTCGAGATCACCCGACTCTCCGATTTCATCGAGCTCCATCGCGACCTGGGTGCCGCGGTGAGCCGGATTGCGGAGTCGGACGCATGAGCCAGCGGATGCTGCGGAGGGAGGTGAACCAGTGGACCCACGCGTAGTCACGATGAACGTGCGACAGGCGCCGGACGGAACGGCGATCGTCGACATCAAGGGGGACGTGACGTCAGCCTGTGAACCAGTGCTGATGTCAGCCTACGAAAGCGCAGGGGGGGGCGAGGCGAAGCGTGTGGTGCTCAACTTCTCGAACCTCGACTACATGAACAGCGGCGGTATCGGCATGTTGGTGACACTGCTCGTGCGTGCCAAACGACAGCACCAGCAACTTGCGGCGTTCGGGCTCAGCGAGCACTACCGCCAGATCTTTGAGTTGACGAGGCTGGACGAGGCGATAGCGATTTACGAAGACGAGCCGTCAGCGCTTACAGGCGCCACGGGCTGAAGGGTCAGAAGATGGCAGAGAGAAACGATCCCCAAGAGACCAAGGCCCCAAGCACCGCGGAGCCCGAGCCCACGGCCGCGCCGGCGCTCCCTCGCAACGCTGCCAGCTGGGCGGCAAAGGTGGACCGCCTCCAGGTGGAGCACCGGGAGGGCGTGAGGGGCACCAACGTGGTGGGCCGGCGACTGACCAGTCCGATCCAGGGCTTCGGTCGGATGTGGCAGAAGACCTACTCCACCAACCTCGGGCAGGCGGCGACGCCTCAGAAGGTGATCGCCACCTGGAAGGCCCACTTCCCGGAGTTCTGGCCGAAGGGGAACCGCTTCGCCGGGGCGCTCAGCGGGATCAGCCCTGGCGACGTCGCGCTGCTCGACCTGGCCATGGGCGGGGTCAAGCTCTCGACCGGGGTGTTCGTGCTGTATGCCGACGAGGAGTCCTTCACCCTGATGACCCCCGAGGGACACATGTTCGCGGGCTGGATCTCCTTCTCGGCCGAGGACGCCGGGGCGGGGACGGTGGTGCAGGCCCAGGTGCTAATGCGGGCGAATGACCCTCTCTACGAACTGGGCCTGACCTTCGGCGGCCATCACAAAGAGGACCTGTTCTGGGCCCAGACTCTGAGGGCCGTGGCAGCGAGGTTCGGCGTTGACGACCCGGTGATTGAAACGAAGAGCGTTTGTGTGGACCGCAGGCGCCAGTGGGGCCACGCCCGCAACACCTGGCACAACGCGATGATTCGGAGCATGCTGCAGACCATAACTCACCCCTTCGGGCGCGCGGGCCGCCCTGGGGAAGGAGGGACATCCGCCCCGCATGAGTGACGGCTTCGATGCTGTCGTGGTCGGGAGCGGTCCCAACGGACTGGCAGCGGCAGTGACCCTAGCGGCGGGCGGAGTGCGGGTCCTGGTCATCGAGGGCGCAGGAACCGCAGGCGGTGGCTGCCGCACCGAGGAGGTGACCCTTCCGGGGTACCACCATGACATTTGCGCGACGGCCCATCCCCTGGCTCTGGCCTCGTCGTTCTTCCGGCGCTTCGACCTCGGCTCAAGAGGCGTGAGGCTCGTCCACCCCGAGGTGGTATTTGCGCATCCGTTGGACGGCGGGCGCGCTGCGATCGCCACTAGGTCGGTGGCGGAGACGGCCGCCGGCCTGGGGGTGGACCGGCTCGCCTACCGGCGACTCCTCGGTCCGCTGGTACGGCAGGCGGAACCGATTGCGGATTGGATCCTCTCCGCCGAACGCCGCCCGCCCGGCAACCCGCTCGCCCTGGCGGGATATGGGCTGAAGGGGATGCGTTCCGCGAGAGCCGTGGCGAGCAGGTTACGGTCCCCGGAGGCGCGAGGACTCTTCGCCGGGGTGTCGGCCCACGCCATGCGGCCCCTCACCAGCGCCCCGACAGCCGGCGTCGGCCTGCTCCTCACTGTCCTGGGCCACTCCGTCGGATGGCCGTTCGTGAAGGGGGGCAGTGCCC
>DATCGT010000239.1:0-5300 GCA_036508775.1 Tepidiformaceae bacterium
TTCAACGCCGTCCCTCAGATCGATGTCTTCGCCGAGGGCGACTACACCAAAGAAGAGATCAAGATGGCGACCGAGACGCGCAAGATCCTGCACGCGCCGGACATCGCGATCAGCGCCACCTGCGTCCGCATCCCGACCTTCTTCGGCCACTCGATGTCGATCTGGGCGGAATTCGAACGGCCCGTCGACCCGGCAGAGGCGCGGAAGCTCATCGCGGCTGCTCCCGGTGTCACCGTCATGGACGACCCCAGCAAGGAGTCCTACCCGACCCCCATGGACGCCGCCGGGACCGATGGCGTCCTCGTTGGCCGGATCCGCGCTGACTCATCCAACCCCGGTGGACTCACGCTCTGGGCTGTGACCGACAGCATTCGCAAGGGTGCCGCGACGAATGTCGTCCAGGTCATGGAAGAAGCGGCAAAGCGGAACCTCGTTCGGCGCTAACTTCTCGCCACCCGCGTTGACCGGACCTCGGCCGTGAGATCGGCGTAGGCCGCCCGAACCTCCGGGCGGTCGAAGTTCGTGATCAGGTACTCGGGAATCGCCGCCCGGCGCGTACCCACCGAGTTGATCGAACGAGACATCGGCACGTCTTTTCGGGTGTAACCGCACCCGTCGTAGAGTTCCGCGATCACCGGGTGGGCCGAGTTCGAAAGCATCGCCGCGACTCCGCGCAGCGTGAGCTGCTCATAGACATCCCGCAGTCGCGCCTGCGACGCAAGGCCGAATGCGGTGCGCGTGTAGCCGGTGAAGTTGGAAGTCGCGCTCAGCGGCTGGTACGGCGGGTCGAGATAGACGAAGTCGCCTCGTTTCGCCCGGGCGCAGACATCTTCGAAATCGCCAGCGCAGAGTTCAGCACCCGCGAGCGTGGCCGCCGTCGCCCTGAGCGCCTCCGCATCCACGATGCGCGGATTCTTGTAGCGCCCGTGTGGCACGTTGAATTGGCCGGCGCGGTTGACCCGGTAGAGGCCGTTGTAGCAGGTGCGGTTCAGGAAGATGAAGCGGGCAGCGCGAGCGATGGCCGTGGACGGCTCGGCGGCGCGCTGTTCGTAGTAGAGCTCCGCCCGGCCGGCGACATCGCGTGAACGATAGTCAGCTGCCACCCGTTCGAGCACATCGATCAGTGACTCCGTGTCATCGCGTACCGCCTGGTAACAGGCGATGAGATCGCGGTTGGCGTCACCGAGAAAAGCCTCCCGGACCAGTCCGGCGCTTTCCAGCGCGAAGAATACCGCCCCGGCCCCCAGGAACGGTTCGTGATAGGCATGGAAAACGGGAGGCGCAGCCGCCACGATCTGCGGCGCAAGTTTCGCCTTGCCCCCGGCCCACTTCAGGAATGGACGTACCATCGTGTGATTCTGCACGCGCGGCGGGGTCCGGCCAACGGACCTCGGCGATGCATCCCGCGGCTGGCCGGCGTTACGCGTCGGTGAGGACAACGACGAGCTGCTCGGCGCCGTGGATCCCGCGCACAATCTGCTTCTCGATGTCCGCCGTGCGGCTCGCCCCGGTCAGCAGAAGCGCTTCGCCGTCGCCCAGGAAGGGGACGATGTCAGAGGGATAGCGCACGATCGTCTCGGGGCGGACTCGGACGATGACACGTTCCGCCGCGAGAAGGGGACGGCGCGCAGCCCGGTCACCCGTCAGCAGGACGCTCCCGGTTGAGGCAATCGCACCGGCGGCCTCCAGAACGATGCCCGGTTCCGCGGGCGCTGAATCCGTGACAGTGACCCCTAGCTCGCCCGCTCGCTGGCGGAACAGGTCGACCAGCCCGGCTGGAGGCGTGTCTACGGGTAGTGGCGCGGCAGAGACCGCGGGAGGGGGCGCCGCCGCACGAAGGTGGACCGTGTCGCGGCCCGAGCGGGGCTCGGGGAGGAGCCGCGGATCTTCGCGCGTGCCCGTCGGCCGGACGGCCCGCCCGGCGCTGTGGAGCACGATCCGCGCGAGCGCCGAACTGGCACGAGCCCGCGTCGCCCCACCGAAGGCGAGCGCCCAGGCCTTCCAACCCGCACGTTCAATCGCATCTACCCGCCCGTCCTGGACAGCGTCGCCACGGAGGTCGAGGAGCATCCCGTGGAGCGGGATGCCGACCGGGCAGACTTCCGTGCAGCTGCCACAGAGGCTCGAGGCGAAGGGAAGGTCAGCGTAGCGGCCATCTCTCCACAACAGCGGCGAAAGCACCGCACCGATCGGCCCCATGTACGGCGAGCCGTACGAGAGCCCCCCCGCCACCCGGTAAACGGGGCAGCAGTTCATGCAGGCGGCACACCGGATGCACTTCAGCACGTCCCGGTAGCGCGCGTCCTTCCGGATCCGCGACCGCCCGTTTTCGACAAAGACGACGTGCCGCTGCTGGCCCGGGGCGGGATCGGCGAGGAAGTGCGTGAACGAGGTCAACGGCTGGGCCGTCGCGCTCGGAGCCAGTACCTCGAAGACGGCGAGCGCCCCCGCCTCATCTGCAATGACCTTCTCGTAGCCGGTGATCGAAATGTGGAGCCTCGGGTGGCTCACTCCCAGCGAGACGTTGCCCTCGTTCTCGACAATGCCGACGCGCCCACTTGAGGCGATGACGAGGTTCGCGCCCGTGATGGCCGCGTCGCAGTCCTTGAAATACTCGCCCACCACATCGCGGACGTAGCGGGAAAGCCGCTCAGGGTCGTCGTCCGGAAAATGGGCGCCGCCACGGGCCAGGAGTTCGCGGATTCGGGTCCGGTTGAGGTGGATGGCCGGTGCGGTGATGTGGCTGGGGCCTCGCCCTTCCACGTCAACGATGTATTCGCCGATGTCGGTCTCAAGGACGTCGATCCCGGCAGCGCGGAGGGCGTGGGTCAGGCCGACCTCCTCCCCGACCATGGTCTTCGACTTCGCAACTCGCTTTGCCTCGCCGAGCAGGCGGCGAACAATACCCACCGCCTCCGCCGGGGTCGCCGCAACGTGGTAGCCGATCCCCCGGCGTCCGAAATTCACCCGGACCTCTTCGTGGAGTTCTTCCAGGTGGTCGACCGCGTATTCACGCGCCGCCGCAGCCCGGGTCCGCGCGTCGTCCGGCCCCCGGCCGAGCATCGAGACCGAATCCGTGACGAGCTTCCGCATGATCGGGGTCAGCGTTGTCGACGGGTGCTCCGTCCGCATCTCGGCTACCGCGCGGCGTCGAAAGGCGTTCACGCGAGGGCCCTTGAAAGGAGTTCAGCGATCGTCCACGTCTCGAGGGTGACACCCAGGCCCCGCGCTCCCGCCTCAAGGTGCGCGAGGCAGGAGAGGTCGCCCGAGACCACTACCTGCGCCCCGGTGGCCCGGATGTCGTCGAGCTTAGCGGTCATCATCGCAGCCGAGATCTCGGGAAGCTTGACCGCGAAGGCTCCGCCGAAGCCGCAACATTCGTCTTCGTGCGAGAGCCGCCGCACCTCCAGCCCCTCAACGCGGGAGAGCAACTCGATCGCCTTCGCCGACACCCCTAGTTCGCGGCGCGCGTGGCAGGGGTCGTGGTAGGCAACGACGCCTTCGAGCTTCAGCGCGAGGTTGGCCGCGCCCGGGTGGCCAGCAACGTACTCTCCGAACTCACGGAAGCGCGCGCCGATCTTCGCCGCCCCTTCACCCCGGGAGCCGGGGAACAGCCCGGGCAGGTGATTCCGCACCATGCTGGTGCAGGAACCAGACGCGGTGACGACCACCTCGTACGGTTGGGCGGCGCGGAGAAGCCCGCGCCCCACTGTCCGGGCATCTGAACGAAACCCGCTGTTGAAAGCGGGCTGCCCGCAGCAACGGCCGTCGATCAGGCTCACGTCGTCCCCGAGGGCTTCAAGAACGCGTCGCGCATGCCCGGCATCGTCGGGACGGAGGGCACTCATGTAGCACGGATCGAAGAGAGCGACGACAGCCATTGCGTGGGAACGTATCTGCCCGTACTTCGCATTGCAAGCCGGGACCACCACACATCTGAGGAAACCCGGCGATGGAGGGGAACCTGCCTCACCCGCCCAATTCAGTCGGGAATAACCGGCCGGCCGGCGCTGACAGCCGGATCGATCGGGCTGGCTGAATAGTTAGTGCAGGTTGTAGCGTTAGCAGTACATGTTTCGTTCGTTTCAGGTAGCTCGTATTCGCGGCATCGTGATCGAGATCC
Organism: Tepidiformaceae bacterium; assembly: GCA_036508775.1. Taxonomy (GTDB): domain Bacteria; phylum Chloroflexota; class Dehalococcoidia; order Tepidiformales; family Tepidiformaceae; genus JBGPOS01. The sequence continues at coordinate 4,124 of DATCGT010000239.1, forward strand.
ATCCATCGTGGCTGCTGATTCTTGGGCTGGTCACGTGGACACTCGCCGATGGCTTTTTCCCCGACCAGTACCCTCACTGGAACACCGCCACGTACTGGGTCGTCGGTGCCACCGCTGCTTTGCTACTTTTCGTGACCGTGCTCGTGCACGAACTGGCACACGCATTCGTGGCGATAAGCCGCGGCCTGCCCGTGCCGAAAATCACGCTCTTCATTTTCGGTGGCGTTTCCCATATGTCTCGCCAGCCACGGACCGCCGGCGAAGAATTCGCGATCGCCGCGGCCGGCCCAGCAACCAGCCTGGTAATCGCGGTCCTCTCCGTGGCCGCCGCGGTAGGTCTCCACAGCATCGATGAACATGCCGAGGCGATCGCCTACTACCTGGCCGTCGTGAACCTGTTGCTCGCGGTCTTCAACCTCCTCCCCGGCTTTCCCCTGGATGGCGGACGCGTCCTTCGTTCGATCGCATGGCGCAGGACAAAAAGCTTCCGCAAGGCCACTCAGATTGCCGGCGGTGTCGGGGAGACTTTCGGATACGCGCTCATGATTGCGGGGGTAGTGCTGCTCCTTGGCGTCTCAGCCATTGACGGGCTCTGGTTCCTCTTCGTCGGCTGGTTCCTGCTCAGCGCGGCGAAGGGCGAATCGCAGAACCTTCAGCTCGAAGGCATCCTGGCGAGGCTGAAGGCTCGCGACGTCATGCGTGAGGACTTCGTGACAGTTACCCCGGGGCACTCCGTGCAGGATGTCGTCGACGATTACATGATCGGGCAAGGTGAACGCGCCGTCGTTGTCGCCAACGAACGGGGTGTCCTCGGCCTCATCACGGTGTCGGACGTCAGCCGGGTGCCAAGAGATACCTGGCCGCAGGCACCGGTCCAGGGCGTGATGACCCCGCGAGAAAAGGTGATCACGGTCACCGCCGACACGGTCGCCCGCGATGTCCTCGTGCTGATCGGAGAACATCAGCTGAACCAGATCCCTGTTCTCGAGGAGGGCAGGATGATCGGCATGGTCACGCGGCGTGAGCTACTCGATCGCATTCAGCTGGCCGAGAAGCTCGCCCCGGACACGTCCGCGGCACCCGACGAGCCAGCTGCCATCTGAGCGAGCGGCCCGGATTCCACAAACAGGAAAGGCACGCCGTACGGCGTGCCTTTCTCGCGTTGAACCTCTCGCCG
>DATCGT010000240.1:0-3180 GCA_036508775.1 Tepidiformaceae bacterium
GCTGCCGACCCGCCGCAGCCCGCGCGCGGCCCATGACCGACCGGCCACACCGGGGTCGCCCGCCGCGCTACCGCGTCGTCGTGCACGAACTGCGCGACGGCCGCCAGACCACGATCATGGACGCCTCCGCCAACGGCTTCATCGCCGCCGCGGTAAGCATCCGCGACGGCGAGATGCAAGTCGCGCTCGGCGACGGCGGCGACTACGAACTAAAAGCGCATATCGCGCTATTCATCGCCGGCCAATACGACGACGGACCCGGCTCGTCCGCGCCGACCCGCTAACTCAATAGGGTGCAGGTCGGTTGTAGTGGGTGAATAGTCCCGTTTCTCTGGCGGATGAGGGGTCGGCACCGCACTTGTGAGCTATGTTTCGGAAGGACTCCCGGTAGACGGCGGCGAAAGGCGGGGTGTTATGTCCCGTTCCGGACGCGACTCGGAGGTGATCGCGTGGCTCCTGATCTGCTCGACTTGTTCGGCTCGGCCCGGCAAGCTAACGGCTCTGTGACCGAGCCGGCTCCGGAACGCGTGGATGATGAGGCGAACGTCGTGGGCGGCGAGCACCGCCCCGCCGCGGCGGCGGATGCGCGTCCGGTCGTGGGGTTTGAGCGCTCGCAGGCGCTGTTTGCGGTGCTCATCGAGTGGGCGGCGGGCGAGGAGGCGTCGGGGCTTGAACATTCAGAGCTCGAGGCGCGGCTGGTCGGGGACGGTCGTGAGTTGATCCGCCAGGTGTTGCAGGACCAGCTCGATCTCCGCGCCCTGCTCGAGTCGCGCGTTGACGGGGTGATCGGCGCTGAGGGCACCCCGCGGCGCAGTGTCGAGCGTGGGCACGAGCGTGACCTGCATACCGTGCTGGGCGAGGTGCAGGTCACACGGCTGGCGTATCGGGCGGCGCGCCGCGAGAACCTGTATCCGGCGGACGCGCAGCTGAACCTCCCGCCCTCAAGGCACTCGCACGGGATCCGCAGGTTGGCGGCGTTGGAAGCGCCGCGGTCAAGCTTTGAGGACGCTCAGGCCGCGATCGCGCGGCACACCGGCCAGCAGATCGGCACCCGTCAGCTTCGTGAGCTGACACTGATAGCCGCCCGGGACGTTGATGTGTTCTACGCGCAGCGCAAGCGCACGGCGCCGGACGGCAAGGATCTGCTGGTGCTCTCGTGCGACGCGAAGGGGGTGGTGATGCGCCCCGAGGCGCTGCGCGAGAGGCCCCGCAGCCAGGCGCAGAACACTTCCCCCAAGCTCAAGACTCGCCTGTCTAAGGGCGAGAAGACGAATCGTAAGCGGATGGCGGAGATCGTCACCGTGTACGAGCTCGAACCCGAGCCGCGCACCCCGGCCGACATCCTCCCCAACCCCGACACCCCTCCGCCTTCAGCCACCCGGCGACCGAAAGCGAAGAACAAGTGGCTGAAGGCCAGTGTTACCGACGACGCCCGGACGGTGATCGCCGAGATGTTCAACGAAGCCGACCGGCGCGATCCCAGCCACCAACGTACCTGGGTCGCGCTGGTTGACGGATCGCGGTAGGGACTGCCGTTTCCAGCAGCCCCCCGCGCAGATCCCAGCGTGCGCGTTAACGCACTGGGCTCCTCCCTCGGGTTCTGGCGTCAAAGCGGACGCTCGGCCAGGGATGAAGGATCCGGGGCTGGGGCAGCCATCGCGCGGCGAGGCGGTACGTTCGCTCCCAGGTGATCCGGCCCTTCTGGCTGCGACGCGCGAGCGCCTTTCGCCAGAGCCGGATGACCGCCTCTCGGAAGCCGCGCAACGCCTCGCTGTTATCGGGCACCGCGTAATAGTTGTAGTGCCCTTGCAGGACCCTGGCGAGCCAGCGTCCCTGTTCAGGGATCGGGTGATGCATCCGCCTACGCATCTCGGTCTTGACCGATTTGAGCTTGGCGCGCATCTTCTTCTTGCTCGTGACCCGCTTGAGCTTGAACCGCCCGTGCCTGTCCTCCGCACAAATGTGCGTGAGGCCCAGGAAATCGAACGTGTCCGGCTTCCGGTCCTTGCGGCGCTCCCGATTCTGGGCGGCGAACCGCCCGAACTCGATCAGCCGCGTCTTCTCCGGATGCAGCTCCAAACCGAACTGCGCGAACCTGCCGCGAAGATCGGCAAGGAACCGCTCGGCGTCCTCGCGATGCTCAAAGCCCGCCACGTAGTCGTCGGCGAACCGCACGAGAATCACATCCCCTCGCGCGTGGCGCCGCCGCCAGTGGTCGGCCCACAAGTCGAACACGTAATGAAGGAAGACGTTCGAAAGCAAAGGCGAAACCGATGCCCCTTGCGCCGTCCCCGTCTCCGTGCTCGACCATTCCCCGTCCTCGATGACACCTGCCCTGAGCCATTTCTGGATCAGCCGCAGGACCCTTCGATCCGCGATCCGATGCTCGAGAAACCTCTCCAGCCAGCCTTGATCAAGCCCGGTGAAGAAGTCGCTGATATCAGCATCGAGCACGAAGTTCACCTTCCTGCGCGTGATTGCGACCGCCAGCGCGTCCAACGCATCATGCGGACCACGCCCGGGCCGAAACCCGTACGAGAAATCGAGAAAGTCCTCCTCATAGATCGCGTTCAACACCTCGACCACCGCCCGTTGAAGGATCTTGTCCTCCAACGCCGCGACCCCGAGCGGCCGCAGCCGCCCGTCCGCCTTCGGTATGAACACCCTCCGAGACGGCTTCGCCCGGTAGCCCCCGCGATGGACACGAGCATGCAGATCCGCAAGGTTGCCCTCCAGATCCTGCCCGTAGTCCTCCCACGTCACGCCGTCCACCCCCGGCGCAGCCCCCGGACGGATCGCCCGGTAGGCCGCCCGCAGGCGATCAACATCGACATGGTGCAGGAGCGCCGTGAACCGCGCTTCCTTGTCCTTCTGCGCCACTCGGCGCACACGATCCAGCTCACTTGACACGCTCATTCCGGCTCTGTGTCCGGGGCGCGTTTCGCTGGCCGCGTTCCCCTTGGCCGGTCCCCTTTCCTCCACCATCTCCGCAGCCCCGCCATGGGCGTTGTTCGACGGCTTCTCAGGTACTACGGGACCGTCCGACTTCCCACGATCGTCCATCACGGGCTTACGGCCTTAGCCTTCCCCGCACGACCCGCCAACCATCACTACAAGCGGGTGACCATGGGATCTCCCGGTTCTCGAACATGGAGAGATCGCACGCATGCACAGGTTCTC
>DATCGT010000241.1:0-22072 GCA_036508775.1 Tepidiformaceae bacterium
CTTTGGTGAATAGGTTGTGATTGGGCTATCATTCTGACCCGCAGTAGCTTTACGTTATCTTTAATGACTGGACAGGGCGGGTTCGGGCAGATGATCCGTGAGGCGCGGGAACGTCTCGGCATGACCCAGCGTGAGTTGGCCGATCGCCTCGTCCGAATCGACCATTTCCAACCTGGAACGCGAGCAACATCGGCCGATCGTGCCCGATCAGGTCAACGGCCTGGTCATCGCGTTGCGCCTTTCGGCCGAAGAGTTGCTGAGCGCCATGGGCGTGAACCTGACACCGCCAGCGGCAGCGCGCCTGCCGCACGTGTTGGTAAGCTCATTACTTCGTCTGTCGCCGGACTAACTCGACGCGATAATGACACTTGCGATGCACGCCGCAGGCACTGAACGTAGTGTGCCCAACTTGTCTCGGGCCGGGACCTGTCCTACAGTTCAGGTCAGCCGGCGAACCGGTCGTACATTTTCGAGCTGAATACAGGGGGCTCCCGGGCAAGCCGGTGCGATACCGGCGCTGTCGCGCAACTGTAAGTCCGCAGATCCGCGGGCGAGCCAGAAAACCGGGCCCTTGATCCATTGTCAACGCCTTCGCGGGAAAGGTGTGGGCTGGTCGTCCATCACGGATGGCCGAATCTCACCCGGCAGCCAGAAGCGCCGGGTTTTTTCGTACCCCACCCCTCACCAGATCTGCGCGGCGTAACCGGAGGGTTCAGCAACAGTTTTGGTAGCAGGAGTCATCATGAGGTCCTGGTCTCGGGCTCAACGTCGCACCCATTCATCGTTTCTGTTCGTTCTTATCGCGCTCACGAGTCTTGCGCTCGCCGCCTGCGGAAGCGGCGCGGCCAGTAGCAGCACGTCCTCACCCAAGGAGGCTGTCGCCGTCGCCACCACCGGCGCGACCTTCCCGCTGACCGTGACTGACTCGACCAACACGAACGTCGTCTTCAGCAAGGCGCCGATGCGGATCATCTCGTATTCCCCCGCGGCGACCGAGGTGTTGTTCGCGGTCGGCGCCGGCAGCCAGGTGGTCGCGGTCGATAAGTTCTCGAACTACCCGAAGGATACGGGCGCCCTGCCCAAAGTTGAGTACTCGAAGCCGGCACCTGAGCCTGCGGTCGCGCTCAACCCGGACCTCGTGATCATGGCTTCGCAACAGGAGGGCCAGGTCCCCCAATTTCGGGCGCTTGGGCTGACCGTCCTTCTCTTGAAAGAGCCTGCGAACCTGGCAGGCGTGCTCGACCAGGTTCGGCTCGTTGGGCGCATCACCGGCCACGCGAGTGACGGCGATCAGCTCGCGGCCAGCATGCAACAACGCATCGACGCTGTTGCCGCGAAGGTCGCGAAGTTGCCGGCGGGTCCGGCGCCGAAGGCTTTCTATGAGCTAACAGCGGATGGCTACACGGTAGGCCCGGACAGCTTCATCGGATCGCTGCTGCAGACCGCGAGACTCGCGAACGTCGCTGAGAAGACCACTGGCGCCTTCCCCCAGGTGAGTTCTGAGGTCGTAATCGCCGCCAACCCGGACATCATCTTCCTGGCAGACGGGATGGCGGGCGGCACCGAATCGCTCGCGACGGTCAAGGTGCGACCGGGCTGGGCCAATCTGAACGCCGTCAAGAACGGCCGGGTCTACGTCGTCGACTCTGATGTCTTCAGTCGGCCAGGCCCGCGGATAGTCGACGCGCTTGAACAACTCGTCAAACTCAGCTACCCGGGGCTGCAATGAGCGAAGCGGGGCGCCCGTGGGCAACTTCTGTCGGCGCGGCGATAAGCGCTCGCGGACGCGTGGTCATCCGCAGCCGCGTCGCTGCCGGCTACGCTTTGGGCATCCCGCTCCTTCTCATCACCCTGGTAGTGGCGGCCTCGATCGGTCCGGTTCAAATCGACCCGAGGAATACGGCGTCAATCGTCCTGAACCATCTCCATCTTGCGGGCCTGAGCGGGCGGGTGAGCGGCGCTGAGGACGTCATCATCTGGCAGGTCCGGCTCCCACGGGTCCTCACTGCCGGGCTGGTTGGGGCAACGCTGGCGGCATCGGGAGCGAGCTACCAGGCGGTCTTTCGGAACCCGCTCGCCGACCCGTATCTCATCGGCGTCGCGGCTGGCGCGGCCCTGGGCGCGACGACCGCGATCGTTTCACCGTTGCCGCTCGACTTCTACAACTTCGGCTACCTGGCGGCATTCGCCTTTGTCGGCGCGATGCTCGCCGTTGGTCTGACCTACGAACTGGCGCGCGTCGGCCGCACGATCCCGCCCACCGCGCACATCCTCGCCGGCGTGGCCGTTTCTGCCGCCGCGAGCGCCGGGACGACCCTGTTGATGATGCTGAACGAGTCCCGCGTCCTCGTGGTCTTCTCGTGGCTGTACGGCGACTTCACAACATCGAGCTGGTCGAAACTCTGGTCCATCCTGCCTTATGTCGCCGCCGCACTGCTCGTACTCGTGATGCTGGGGCGCCGAATGAATGCCCTCCAGCTGGGCGAGGATGAGGCGAAGTCCCTTGGTCTGCGCGTCGAGCGGCTGAAGGCCGCCATCATCATCACTGCCTCGCTCGCGACTGCGGTCTGCGTGGCAATATCCGGACTCATCGGCTTTGTGGGACTGATCGTCCCGCACGTCTGCCGCATGCTCTTCGGTCCGGACCACCGCGTCCTTGTGCCCATGTCGATCATCTTTGGCGCGACCTTCCTGATTGGCTCGGACCTCGGGGCACGGACCGTGATTGCCCCGCAGGAGATCCCCGTCGGTATCCTCACCGCCGCGATCGGCGCCCCGTTCTTCCTCTTCCTCCTCCGCAGGCAACGCCAGGGGATGAACCTGTGAGCACCATCGAAATGCTGGGGGTGAGCGTTGACCTGGGCGGACGTCGAGTCGTTGACGATTTCGCCCTCGCTCTCGAACCCGGCGACCTTGTCGCGCTCGTGGGCCCGAACGGCGCAGGCAAGTCGACCGCGCTGCGCGCCGCCGCTGGACTCGTGAAACCGGCTTCGGGGACGGTGAAGGTCAACGGTGTCGCGATTGGTGACTGGCGGGCGGGGGACCTCGCCAAGAAGCTCGCGGTCGTCACCCAGGCCCCCACCATGCCACCACTCTTCAGCGTCCGGGCGATGGTTGCCCTAGGCCGGACGCCCTACCTGGGGCTCTTCGGTCACGAGACGTCGCAAGACTGGGCGATCGTCGATGAGGCTCTTCACCGGGCCGGCATCGATGACCTCGCCAACCGCCGCGTCGGCGAGCTGTCAGGCGGAGAGCGCCAGCGGGTCGCGATCGCACGGGCTCTCGCGCAGGAGCCCGCTGTACTCCTCCTGGATGAACCGACCGCGAGTCTCGACCTGCGTTACCAGGATTCGACGCTATCGCTGCTCCGGGAGATGGCGGTGGGCTCGGGTCTTGCCTGCCTCATCGTACTTCACGACCTGGCGTTGGCCGGCCAGTTCTGCGATCGGGTCGTGCTGATGTCTCATGGCCGGATCGTGGCGGCAGGAACGCCGGAGCAGGTGCTCGAACCGGACCTGCTCGCGGAGGTCTACGAAACCCCGCTGCGCGCGCTCATCCATCCGGAGACCGGGCGCCCGGTTATCGTGCATGCCGGGCCCAGCGGTCGTCCCCACGATGAAAGGGGCATGCCGTCTTGAGCGAAACAATTCCAGCGTTCGTGGTGGCAGGCACCCACAGCGGCGTGGGGAAGACGACCGTCACGGTCGGACTCGTTGGCGCCCTCCGCGCCCGTGGCCTGAGTGTGGCTCCATTCAAGGCCGGCCCCGACTACATCGACCCCACCTACCACGCAGCAGCCGCCGGCCAGCCGTCGCGGAACCTGGACACATGGCTCATGCCCCGGGAGGCCATTCGGCGCTCGTTCGATCGCGGAGCGGCCCGCGCGGATGTCGTGGTCGTAGAAGGCGTCATGGGGCTCTTCGACGGGAAAGAGGACGAGCGGAACGATGGCAGCACGGCCAGCCTGGCCAAACTGCTCGGTTTGCCGGTAGTACTCGTCGTTGACGCCCGGGCGATGTCCGGGAGCGCTGCTGCCCTGATTCACGGATTCACGACTTTCGACTCGGCCGTGGATGTATGCGGCGTAATCCTTAACAACCTCGGAAGCGACCGCCATTACGAACTCGCGCGTGCTGCCATCGAGCGTCATACCGGAGTCCCCGTTTTCGGCGGGATTCTCCGTAGCGACGCGCTGGTTCTCCCCGAGCGACATCTTGGGCTCATCCCCGAACCCGAACGCGCCAGCACGGGCGTCGTTGACGAAGCCGCCTGCGTCATCTCCCAGCGCGTGGATATCGATGCGTTGCTGGCACGAGTAGCGGTCAACAGGGCGTCAGAGCTATATGCGGAGCCCCAGGCCGTCGTCGAGCGAGTGCCAATCGCCGTCGCCCGGGACGAAGCGTTCAGCTTCTACTACGAGGATGGCCTGGACGCACTGGCCGAGGCGGGCGCCGAATTGCTGAGCTTTTCCCCTTTGCACGACCGGTGTCTGCCGGCTGGCGCGCGGGGACTCTATATCGGCGGCGGCTTCCCCGAGGTATTCGCCGCCGGGCTCGCGGAAAATCAGCCGATGCGACAGGCGATACGGAACTTCGGACTGACTGGCGCGCCGGTCTTCGCCGAATGCGGCGGCCACATGTATCTCGGCGAGTCACTGACCGATCAGGAGGGGAACACCCACCCGATGGTCGGCCTGACTCCGGTCCGCAGCACACTCGCAGGCACGCGGCTGACGCTGGGCTATCGCACAGCGACATCACTCCGCGACGGGCCCCTTGGACCCGCCGGCACGGTCATCCGTGCACATGAGTTTCACCTTTCCGCAGCGACGCCACCTGACGCCGGCAGCGCGTGCTGGCGTGTCGAAGGATCCCCGGTGGCGGCGGCCGGCTTCGCCCGTGGCGGCACCTGGAGTTCCTACCTGCACCTGCATTTCGGTGCGCAACCCGCGCTCGCCCGAAACTTCGTTGGGGCCTGCGCGGCGGGGGAGGGAGCCTGATGGCCGGACGAGGACTCGTGATCGTTTATACGGGAGACGGTAAAGGAAAGACTACGGCCGCGCTTGGGGTCCTGTTCCGGGCCTGGGGCCACCGTCAGCGCGTGATCGTGCTCCAGTTCATCAAGTCGGGGCGACCCCCGGCGGGGGAACACGAGGCTGCCGACCGCCTCGGCATCGAAGTCGCCGCGCTGGGTGACGGTTTCACGTGGCTATCGAAGGACATCGAGCAGACCGCCTCTCTCGCCACCGACGCCTGGGAGCGAGCGAAGGCGACCATCGTGGGCGGGGAATATGACGTGGTCGTCCTCGACGAGCTCACCTACCCCCTCCAGTACCTGTGGGTGCCCGTTCAGGAGGTAATCGAGACATTGCGGGCACGCCCCGCCCACGTCCATGTCGTGATCACCGGGCGCGGTGCACCCGCCGAACTCATCGAGGCTGCCGACCTGGTCACGGAAATGCGCCTCATCAAGCATCCCTACCGGGAGCAAGGCATTCCAGCCCAGAAAGGAATCGACTTTTGACACCTCTACCGTCGCCCCTCCGCGACCTCATCGCGGCCATTCCACCAATCAGCCATGCGGCGCGAGACGCAGCGGCGAAACGGCAGGATCAGCTCACCAAGCCACAGGGCAGCCTGGGCAGGCTCGAAGAGCTCTCGATCCGCCTCGCCGGCATGACGGCAAATCCGCGTCCGCGATTTGCATCACCCGCGGTCATCGTCGGTGCCGGGGACCACGGGATCTGCGCCGAAGGCGTTTCCGCCTTCCCCAGTGAAGTAACGCCCCAGATGGTCGCGAACTTCCTCGCGGGCGGCGCGGCGATCAATGTGCTGTCCCGACAAGCGGGGGCACGTGTGGTCGTCGTCGATTTCGGGGTGGCTGCCGACCTGAGTGACACCCCGGGGCTCGTACACGCCCGGATCGCCGCAGGCACCCAGAACTTCGCGCGCGGCATGGCAATGACCCGGGAGCAGGCTCTTGAAGCGATCCTGGCCGGCGCCGAGGTCGTTACGTCCGCGGCACGGCAGTCCCTCGACCTGGTCGCGGTGGGCGAAATGGGGATCGGCAATACGACGCCTGCATCGGCCCTCACGACCGTATTCACGGGTCAGCCTGTTGCGAAGGTGACCGGGCGTGGCACCGGCATCAGCGACGCGGCGCTCGCCCACAAGATCGATGTCATCGAACGCGCCCTGGCGCTTCACCAGCTCGACGCCGAGGATCCGCTCGGCGTGCTGGCGGCGGTCGGCGGATTCGAGATTGCCGGACTCGCCGGGGTGATGCTGGCGGCAGCCGCTCGCCGGATCCCGGTTGTGCTCGACGGCTTCATTACCGGTTCCGCTGCGCTGGTAGCAGCGAGGCTTGCCCCGGCCGTCACCGACTACATGGTCGCGTCCCATGTCTCGGTCGAGTGCGGTCACCCGGTCATCCTCGACAACCTGGGGATTGTGCCGCTATTCAACCTCGACCTCCGGCTTGGTGAAGGCAGCGGCGCCGCACTGGCACTGCCGATGGTCCGGGCGGCTGCCGCGATCCTCGATGAGATGGCCACCTTCGACGAAGCCGGCGTCTCCGAAGGAGAGCCGTAGCCTTGGGTGGCCTCCTCGCCGCGATCGGACTACTGACGACATTGCCTGTCCCCGGGCGCAGGTCAGTCGATCTGTCCCCGGGCGCGGTGCGGTGGTTCGCTCCGGTGGGGCTGTTTCTCGGATGCCTGCTCGCGCTCGTCTCGGCGTGTGCCCACTGGGCATGGCCCGCCCCGGTGGCGGCGGCAGTTGTCATCGCGGCCTGGGCCGTTGCGACGGGTGCGCTGCACCTCGACGGCCTGGCCGATACGGCCGACGCCGCCTTCGCCTCAGTGAGCCGGGAACGACGCCTGGAAATCCTCCGCGACGTCCACCACGGGACATTCGGGATCGCCGCTATCACAATCCTCTTGTTGCTTAAGTGGGTGGCGCTCGCCGCACTCCCTGGACGAGAGGCAGCGGCAGCGATCATCGTCGCCTGTGTGTCAGGGAGAGCCGCGCTGCTGCCGATCCTCAGCAGGTTTTCGTCGCCACGCCCGGGAGGGATGGCCGCAACGATGCGTGCCGGGGCCACTTCGCTGGCTACCGCCGCAGGCATCGCGGTCACGCTTGGCGTCGGACTATTCACTGGGGGATTGGCCGGCATGGGCATCGCCGCATTCGTGACGGTCGCCTCACTCCTCGAGGCGTGGTGGCTGGCGCGGCGCTTCGGTGGAATCTCGGGCGATGCCTGCGGCGCCATCGTCGAGACGGGGGAAATGCTCACACTGCTCGCCATGAGCGCGCTGGCCAACCACGGATGGATGCACGCATTCCCCTTTGGGCCCGCGGCGTGAGGCGGCGGAGCGCGGTCCTCGTCATCGCCATTTGCCTTGACCTGGCCTTCGGCGAGCTTCCAAACCGCTGCCACCCTGTCGCCTGGCTGGGCCGCGGAATCGGAGCAGGTGAGCGTGGGATGCGGAGTCTGCCCGCGCCAGCGACGGGTGTGCTGCTCGCTACGGTCTTCCCCCTGGGGGCCGCGCTCGTTGGCCGGCGAGCCGTGCTGGCCATGCGAGGGGCACCGAAATGGACACGCCTGGTCGGCGAAGCGCTTCTCCTGAAACAGACCTTAGCCGCCCGCGCGCTCTTTGAACACGCCCGCGCAGTGCGCGAGCGCCTCGAAGCCGAAGACCTCGAAGGGGCGCGTTCTGCCGCGGCGATGATGGTGAGCCGCGACACCGCGACCCTCAGTGAGCGCGCCCTCGCATCGGCGGCGATTGAGTCTCTAAGCGAGAACACGTCTGACAGCGTGATCGCTCCGCTGACCTGGTACCTGGTCGGAGGGCTGCCGGCGGCTGCGGCCTACCGTGCGATCAACACGCTCGACGCGATGGTCGGATACCGATCAAGAGGTTGGGTCGGAACACCGTCGGCCCGGCTCGATGATGCCGCCAGCTACATCCCCGCCCGGCTAACGGCTGGCCTCTACGCCCTCGCCGGCGGGGGATGGTCGACCTTCACGGGCGCGCGGGCTGACCATCGGGCGACCCCGAGCCCAAATTCTGGCTGGCCCATGGCGGCGGCGGCTCACGCGCTGGGAGTGAGGCTCGAGAAGGCAGGACATCACGTCCTGAACGAGTCGGGGAGACATCCGCTGCCCGGCGACATCGCAGCTGCGGAGCGGCTGACCTGGAAGGCCCTGGGCACTGGGGCCGCGGCGGCAGGTGTCGCAGCATTGATCGTTCCCGACGGGTGCTCCTCGTGAACGCACCGGTCGTCCATGGCGGTCTCTCCGACGCGGAGCACGCCACCTATGCAGACCGCGGCATCGCGCTGGTAGACCTCAGTGCCAGCCTGAATCCATACGGTCCGCATCCGCGCGTGACTCGTGCCGCCCGGTTCGCGGCGATCGACCGCTATCCCGAGGCAGACTCACGAAGGTTACGCGAGGCATATGCGGCGCACAGCAGCCTATCGGCAGACCGGGTGCTGGCCGGCAACGGATCGAGCGAACTGATCTATCTCGCCGCGCGCGCGGCAGCCACCGCCGCCGGGACGGGCATGGTCATCGGCCCGACCTTCGGCGAGTACTCACGGGCGATCCGCGCAGCAGGCATGACGGTCGAAACGTGGACGGCCCATGCCCCCGCATTCGAACTCTGTGTGGACGAGATCGTGACGCGCATCAGGCAATTGCGGCCGGACATCGTCTTCGTTTGCAACCCGAACAACCCGACGGGTCGGCTATTCGGTCAGGCCGAGATCGATGAGATCGGCACCTCGGTGCGCGCCACCGGCGGTTGGATCGTGATCGACGAGGCCTACATGGACTTCGCGAATCCCGGCCGTTCGCCCATCGCCCCGGCTCCCGGCGAGATCATCCTGCGTTCGCTGACAAAATTGCACGCTGTGCCTGGCCTTCGCCTCGGTTTCGCACTCGCGGAGCCTTCGGTCATCGGAGCGATGGCGGCGCTCCAGGCCCCGTGGAGCGTAAGCGCGCCGGCGCAGGCCGCCGGGCTCCAGGCGCTCAAGGAGGAGGCGTTCGCCGCAAAGAGCGTCCAGCGCATCGCGCGATCACGGGCACGACTAGTAAGGAGCGTGCAGAGCGCCGGATTCGAGGTGAACGACTCGGCAGGAAACTTCCTGCTCGTTCGCGTAACCGGCGGTGCTGTTTTCAGGCGCAGGCTGATGGAGCGTGGCTTCGTGGTCCGGGACTGCGCCTCGTTCGGCCTTCCCGAGCACGTGCGGGTCTCCATCCCACGCAACGCCGATCTTCGTAGACTGGTCAGCGCGATGATCGGGGCCAGCGAGGGAGTGGACACATGAGCCGGGGACGCGTGTTGATGATCCAGGGGACGGCATCCTCGGCGGGCAAGAGCTTCCTCGTCGCCGGACTTTGCCGGCTGTTCGTGCAGGAAGGCCTTCGCGTTGCGCCATTCAAGGCGCAGAACATGTCGAACAACGCTTTCGTAACGATCGACGGGCACGAGATCGGACGCGCACAGGCCGTGCAAGCGATGGGCGCGCGGCTCGTACCCCATGTCGATATGAACCCGGTACTCCTCAAGCCGGAGGCCGATCATCGCTCCCAGGTCATCGTCATGGGACGGCCCGTCGCCACCCTCAACGCCGCAGCCTACCAGGAAGCGAAGGAACACATCTGGGAGGACGTCACCGGAGCGCTTGACCGGCTGCGCGACCAGTACGACCTCGTCATCGTGGAAGGGGCGGGCAGCCCGGCCGAGATCAATCTCAAAGCCCGTGACATCTCAAACATGCGGGTAGCGCTCTACGCGCAGGCCCCTGTCCTCATCGCAGGCGACATCGACCGTGGTGGCGTGTTCGCCCATCTCTACGGTACCTACTGGCTGCTCGATCCGGAGGAACGGGCGCTTGTGAAAGGCTTCCTTATTAATAAGTTCCGCGGCGACCCGTCACTTCTTGAGCCGGGTCTGACGGACATCGAAGGTCTGACCGGCGTCCCCGTGGCGGGAGTCGTCCCCTGGCTGCGAGACGTCCATCTGCCGGAAGAGGATGCAGTCGCGATCGAACGCCGAACGGACCCACGCGGCACGATTCCCGGTATCGACATCGCTGTGTTGCATTTCCCCCGGATCGCAAACTTCGACGACTTCGATCCATTGGAGGAAGAGCCGGACGTCCGGGTCCGTTACGTTCACGCCGCGGATGAGCTGGGCGACCCCGACATCATCGTCCTGCCAGGAACGAAGGCGACGATGGCGGACCTCGACTGGCTGCGCTCCTCGGGCTTCGAACAACCGCTGCACGCCGCCCGCGAGCGCGGCGTAGCCATCCTCGGCATTTGCGGTGGGTACCAGGCCCTCGGCGACAACATCGCCGACCCGATGGGGACCGAGAGCAGCACGGCGGAGATACCCGGGCTGGGCCTTCTGCCGGTGACAACGGTCTTCGGCGATGACAAAACAACCGCCCAGAGCACCGCGAGCGTCGTAGCAGACGCCGGCGTCCTGCGAGGGCTTGCCGGGACTGAACTGGCCGGCTACGAAATCCACACGGGTGCAACGCAGGTGGAGGGCGGGATAGCCATCAGGCTCGCAGGCGGTCAACCGCTCGGCGCGATCGACGAGAGCGGACGTGTCTTCGGGTGCTACCTCCACGGGCTCTTCCACAACGATGCGTTCCGGCGAGGCTTCCTGGCGAACGTCGCGGGTACCCGGGGAAAGCGGTACGCGCCGGCGATGACGGAGTCCGTAGAGGCATCATTCGACCGCCTCGCCGATGCGTTGCGGTCCTCCATCGACCTGCCGCTCCTCTTTCGCCTTGTCGGGTTGGAACGCTGATGGGAACGCTCACCCTGGTGACTGGCGGCGCGCGCAGCGGGAAGAGCCGTTTCGCGGAGTCCCTTGCCCGCGCATCCGGGGAGCCCGTGGCCTACCTGGCCACTATGGAACCGCGAGATGAAGAGACTGCCTCCCGGATCGCGCTCCACCAGTCACGGCGGCCCGGCAGCTGGCGAACCGTCGAAGCACCGCGAGACCTGCCGGCCGCCCTGGTGAGCATCGACCCGGGCACATTCGTACTTCTCGATTGCATCGGGCTCTGGGTTACGAACGAACTGCTGGCGGCCGTCCCTGATACGGAGCGGGCGTCCTGGGCTTCCTTTGAGCAGGCCATCGATCGATGCGTCGGCCTCGCACGCGATCTCATCGCCGTGGCGCAACGACGACCGGGCACAGTCGTGGCAGTTACCAACGAGGTCGGCAGCGGTATCGTCCCGCTGGGAGCGCTCAGTCGCGCCTACCAGGATGCCCTCGGGCTGGTGAACCAGGAACTGGCGCGAAGCGCCGACGAGGTTCAGCTCCTGGTCAGCGGGATCCCCCTCCGAATGAAGCCCATGGTCGTGGGACAGGGCGCGAGCTAACCTGAGCCAATGCGTCCACGCTGGCTCGCGCCAGAATCGCGAATCTTCCTGAAGCCGGGCGTCGGCCTGTTGGTCGCAGCCATCGCATATGCCGCGCTGACGGCGGCGCTCGCGCCATTCCTACACTCGGACGCCATTCTCGACGTCGCGCTGGTCTACCTCCTGCTCACCCTAGTAGTGGCAGCGCTGTGGGGCTACTGGGTCGGCCTGGTCAGTGCGATCGCCGCGGACCTCCTCGTCAATTTCTTCTTCGTCCCCCCTCTCCACAAGTTCACCGTCCAGGAACCAGCGAACGTCGTCGCGCTGGTCATCTTCCTCGCCGTCGCACTCATCGGGGCGTCGCTGCTTGAGCTCCTCCGGCACCAGATTCGCCTCGCCGAGAGCCGCGCCGCCATCACGGCAACCCTGCTGGAAGTTTCGCAGGAGTCGGCGCGCGCGGTGTCTCCTCGAGACGCACTGGACCGCCTCTGCCTCTCCGTTGTCAAAGCCCTCCATGGACAGGGCTGCTCGATCGTACGGGCCGGCGACCACTGGCAGGTGCTGGGTTCCGTCGGGGGTCTGACCGAACTCACACGCGAGGAGCAGGCCGTCGCCGCCGAGGCGCTGCGCACCAACACGATTGCGCGGCTCGGGTCATCGGAAACCCGGCCCGCCATCCGTCGCGCTGCTACGGCCCGATCCTCGATTACTTTCGTGCCGTTCTCGCCGGTCGCCGCCGAACGGGGGGTACTGCGGGTACGCGGACCGATCTCGGCACCGCCCCTCGTGGATATCGATCGATTGCTTCGCTCGTTCGCAGACCAGGCGAGCGTCGCCCTGAACCGTGCCCTCCTCGCAGAAGAAGCCGCGCAGACAGAGGTCTTGCGGCGGGCAGATGAGTTCAAGACGCTGATCCTCTCAGGCGTCTCCCATGACCTGCGAACCCCGCTAACGGCGATCAGGGCAGCCGTGGACAGCCTGCAGGACGAAGGTGTCGACTGGTCGGCCGAGGACAGGACCAGCTTCCTCTCGACAATCGACACGCAAACAGACGTACTGAGCACCACCGTCAATAACCTCCTTGAGATGAGCCGACTCGAAGGAGGCGCCGTGAAGCCGCTGCTGGAGGCGATCGAGGTGGACGCCCTCCTGGAGGAAGTCCGGCTCATGACGGCGCGGGCAACTGCCGATCGAGTGGTCACCGTCGAATCTCCGGCCCGGCTCCAGTTAACGGCCGATTACGGGCTCCTGGTCCAGGCCCTCATCAACCTGATCGAGAACGCGGCCAAGTATTCGTTTCCGCGAGGGAAGATTTGCATCAAAGGTGACCTCAACGGGAACAAGGTCACCCTGACGGTGCAGGATGACGGGCCTCCGATCCCTGCCGGAGATCTGCCCTACCTCTTCGAGCGCTTCTACCGTGGTTCGAAGGCAGGAAAGCTAAAGGGAACCGGGTTAGGATTAGCCATCGTGAAGGCCACGGTTGAGCTTTGCGGAGGGACGGTCCAGGTCGAGCCGGCAGGCGGAGGGAATGCGTTCGTCATCCAGCTCCCGGGACGAACAGGCGCGCCACGATGAGCGGTGCGAAGATCCTCGTTGTCGACGATGATCCGGCGATCCTCCGCGTGGTCAGTCGCGCGCTGGAGGCTCGAGGCTACGCCGTTCAAACGCTCGCCGAAGGCGCCCACGTCGAAGA
The DNA here is from genome assembly GCA_036508775.1 of Tepidiformaceae bacterium. GTDB lineage: Bacteria > Chloroflexota > Dehalococcoidia > Tepidiformales > Tepidiformaceae > JBGPOS01. Next base: position 13,085 of record DATCGT010000241.1, read on the forward strand.
GACGGTCGCCGAGTGCAAGCCGGAAGCGATTCTGCTGGACCTCGTGTTACCCGACAGCGACGGTATCGAACTCTGCCGCGCGATTCGTACGCGGAGTTCGGTGCCGATCATCGTTCTCAGCGCCATCGGCGACGACGCGAAGAAGGTCGAGGCGCTCGATGAAGGGGCCGACGACTACCTTTCCAAGCCGTTCAGTCTCGATGAACTGCTGGCACGAATCCGGGTCGCACTGAGAAGGCAGGCAGGCTCCGCGCGCGGGACGATCCTCGCCGCGGGACCTCTGCAACTGAACATCGAGGCTCACTCCGTCCTGGTCGATGGAACGCCCGTCCACCTGACGCCCAAGGAATTCGAGCTTTGCCGCCTGCTCATCCAGGAGCAGGGGCGCGTCCTGACACAACGGCTGATCCTGTCCCGCGTATGGGGGCCCGAGTACGTGGACGATTCCCACATCCTCCGCACATTCGTGCACCAGTTGCGATCGAAACTGGGAGCCGTCTCGCCCGATGCTGCGAAACTCATCGTCAACGACCCGGGAGTGGGGTACCGGCTCCAGGGCGAGTGAGCCACGTTCTCCCTACGGGTCGATGAGTACGCCGGGGTTCAACACGGCATTGGGATCGACCGCCCGCTTGGCAGCCCGCAGCGCGTCGGCGAAAAGGTCCGGCCTCTCCTGGTCATACCAGGGCCGGTGCTGGCGCCCGACCGCATGGTGGTGAGTGATTGTGCCGCCTGCTTTCATGATCGCATCTGAGGCAGCCTGCTTGAGCTGGCGTTGCTGCTCACGGGGGTCACCGGCGCGATAGGCGCCGGCGTACGTGTAGTAGGGCGCCGGCCCGTCGGTGTAGACATGCGTGAACCGGCAGTTCAGCGTCCCCCCGCCGAAAATCTCGTTGAGCGCCTTCAACGTCTGCTCACGAACGTAGCGGTCGAACTCGGGCCATCGGTCCCACGTAATCGCGGTCTCGAACGTCCCGCCGACCATGCCCAGGCCAGCGGCGAGCCCGCCGCCGCGAGGGATGAATGCATCTCTCCAGGCGCCCACCGCGCCCCCACGCCCGGTTGGGGTCCCGGTGCCGTCATCGATGGAGATCTCATCATCGGCGATGAGCCCGCCCGCGCCCCGGGCGATCTCTACAGCCTGGGCGATCGGCCAGCGCTGGGAGAGCTCGGAAGATTCGAAAGCGACGATCAAGAGCGAGCTGGTGCCGTCCAGCCCCCCACTCCCGGCGGCAATGAGCGGATCGAGGAGACGGAGATTCGCGGGCCAGAGCTTCGCCTGGACGATGCGGCGCGCGGCTTCGTATCCGGCCTCCCATGACGGGAAGGTTATCCCGGCCGTCGCGCGGTAAGTCGGCCGCGCCTGGATGCGCATCCACGCCTCGGTGATTATGCCGAGTGTTCCTTCGCTGCCGATTACAAGCCGATCCGGGTTCGGTCCAGCCCCTCCCCCGGGGAGTCGGCGCGACTCCCACCAGCCTTTCGGAGTGAGCATGCGCGTCGATTCGACGAAGTCGTCGATGTGGGTGTGGTTGGTCGCGTAATGGCCACCGGACCTCGTCGCGATCCATCCACCCAGCGTCGAGTGCACGAAACTCTGGGGAAAATGGCGCAACGTGTAGCCGCGGGGGCGCAGCTGATCCTCCAGATCCGGCCCGAAAACGCCCGCCTGGATCCGGGCCGCACGCGAGACCTCATCGATCTCAAGCACGCGATCGAAGCGATCCATGTCGATCGATACGATCGGACCCCGGTCTGCCGGCGGGGTAACCCCCTCGACGACCGTCGAACCGCCGCCGTAGGGGATGGTGCAATAGCTCCGGTCCGAGCACCACGAGAGCAGCGCTTCGAGTTCGGCCTCCGTGCGCGGATGGGCGACGATGTCGGGCGGGTTGGGGTACTCGCCGAAGACCGCGTAGCCACTGCGATCGGCACCGTACGAATGGTAGGCGCGCTCCCAGTTGTCCTGGTAGCAGAAATCTGCGAACTGTTGCAGTGGAGCAATTCGCGGCGGGCGAAGCTCAAGTTCATCCGCGGTCGGGATCCGGGGAGCCGTCAGGGTAACGCCGAGCCGCTGCGACACCCGGGCAGCGTGTTCGACTCGTTGTTCGTAGGTCGGTTCTTCAGCGGCGAAGCCGAACATCCACAGGCTGCGACGAGGTTTTGCGGGGGAAGTCATGAGCGTCTCCAGTGCCGGCCGGGTGGCGCCCGATTATAGCGCCCGGGACGCGGCGCACCGCCTCTCATCTGATCGATAGGAAAGACACGATGAAGAGCGGAGTTGACGCGCCAGATCCCACTCGAGAGAGTAGGCATCGAACGATCCTATTTCTCGGATTGTTCGTACCTATTTGAGAGAAGCACTCTGGAGTGGGGTAAGGAAGCCATGGAAGCCGACTATTGGAGCAAGTACTGGTCCGTAAGGTCGAGCCGCCGACGGCTCCTCGGCGGGGCCGGGGTCACCGGGGTGGGGGTTGCGGCATTGGGACTCGTGGGCTGCGGCGGCGGAAGCAGCAGCCAGAACAACGGAGCCAGCAGTCTTGCCACTCCAACGCCGGGCGCGGGTGCGAGCGCGACAGTGGATCCGTTCGCCGGGGCTAAGAAGGGCGGCATCCTCAACACGACCTTGGTTGCGGAACCACCAACGATCGATCCTTTCGGCAACCTCAGCTACACCACGAAAAGCCTGGCCGCCTTCAGCTATAGCCGGCTCATGCAATACAAGACTGGCCCCGGCATCGCACCCGCTGACGTCAGGCCGGCGCCAGACGCAGCCGCGAAGATGGAACTCTCGCCCGACGGGATGACGTACACATTTACGCTCCGCCAGGGCATCAGTTTCCACAACATCGCCCCCGTGAACGGCCGCACCATGACGACAGACGACGTCAAGTTCTCGTATGGCCGCGCCACGGCCTCGACGAACGGCAATGCCTCTCGTCTGACTGGCGTCATCGACAAGGTCACCTATCCTGACGCCTCGACCGTCGTATTCACGCTGAAAGCGCCGAATGTCACCGTCCCCGATCTCATGGCCGACACCAATCTGCTCTTCATCATGCCGACCGAGGCCGACGGCAAGTTCGACCCGGCGAAGACCATGATTGGCAGTGGCCCGTGGGTCTTCCAGAGCTATACGCCTTCCGTCGGGTTCAAGTTCAACAAGAATCCGAACTGGTGGAACACCGGCTTCCCCCTGGCGGACTCTTATAACCTGGCGATCATCCCGGACTACCCGACGCGCCTGGCCCAGTTCCTTGCCGGCAATTCCGACGTCGAAGCGCCCACTTCGGACGACCTCGTGAGCGTGAAGAGTCAGATCAGCGACGTCCAGTTGTTCGGGACAATCGCCCAGTTGATCTCCTTCCTCTATTTCGATCCCGACCCGACCTCACCCTGGGCGAAGGACGACCGGGTCCGGCAGGCCATCTCGATGTCCCAGGACCGCAACGCGCTCCTCGAACTGGCTTACAACCTGAATAAGCTCAAGGCGGCCGGCCTCGATGTGAAGGGACCGTGGAACAATATTATCCCCGCTGGCATGACCCGCTTCTGGCTCGATCCACAGAGTACGAACCAGGGCGACACCGCCCAGTTCTTCAAGTACGACCCGGCGAACGCCCAGAAGCTCCTCGCCGCCGCAGGCTATCCCAGCGGCTTCAGCACCACCTACCAGTACAGCGCTAATGCCTACGGAACGACCTTCAACCAGAACGCCGAGGCGATCATCGCGTACATCAACGCGATCGGCGTCAAGACCACAACCGACGTCCAGGACTACCCGTCGAAATACATCACCCAGACGTTCCTCGGGAATTTCAAGGGCATCGCGTTCGGGTACGAGACGCCGTTCCCCGAAGCGAGTGGATATCCGAACCGGATGTTCACGGACAATCCGAACAACCACAGCAAGATCCATGACCAGCAGCTCATCGACCTCACGAACCAGCAGCTCGTGGAGACAGACGATGCAAAGCGGAAGGCGATCTTCTGGCAAATCCAGCAGGTGAACGCCCAGCACATGTACTACATTCCAATGCCGCTGGGTGGAGGTACTTCCTGGTCGGCCGCCCATGCGAACGTCAAGAACGTCTACACCTTCCCGACAACCGGCTACGGGTACGCGACCGAAACCGCACCCTACATGTGGAAGGCCTGACAACTCCCAACGACGACTCCGGGCGGCGGTGAGCCTCGATCTTCCGCCCGGGGTCGCAAACCCGTGGGTATCACGAAGGAGCAGGGTCTACCGCCCTGCTCCTTCGTTGTCCGAAATCGAGTCTCGAAGAACTAAGGCGCTGATGGCCCAATTCAATCCTTTCCGGCCGGCCTACCAGGAGGACCCCTACCCCTTCCTGGCGCGACTGCGAGCAGAAGAGCCCATCCACCGCAGCCGCGATCTCGGGTCCTGGGTGGTCACACGCTGTACGGACGTGATGGCGATCCTCCAGGACGATGAGCACTTTAGCTCGGACCCCGCGCGAAGCGGTGGCACACTCGGGGAGCAGGTTCGCGGCCTGCGCAACATCACCGCGCTTGGGACTGTTCCGCTCCTCGGGAACTCTGATCCACCCGTCCACACCCGTCTGCGCGCGATTGTGAACCGGGGCTTCACCCCGCACGTGGTGGATGGATTCCGCACTCAGATTGAGGACTTCATCGAGGCGATGCAGGGAACAGTGCAGGCGGGTACACCATGGGATGTCATGGCGGTGCTCGCGGAGGCCCTGCCGGTGGTCGTGTCGCTGGCGTTCCTCGGCGTGCCGCCCGATGACCTCGCGGATTTCCGAGCTCGAGCAGCCGCGATCCTTCGCATCCGGAGCGGGGAAACGGTAGCCGACCCCGTAACGCTCGCACAGGCTCAGCGGGCCGCATTTGAGATGACCGGCTACCTGGACTCCCTGCGAAAGGACCGAGACCGGGTGCGGGCAGACTCCGTGCTCACCATGTTGTTGCAGGCACTCGATGACGAGGAGGATCTGACGACGGATGAGGTGGCGATGCTGCTCATCCATATCACCTCCTCAGGGAACGGACCGACCGCGCTCGCAATCGGAAACGCCGTTCTCTCGCTCGCGGAGCACCCGGACCAGTTCCAGGCTCTGCACGAGGATCCCGGCCTCGCGGCCCGGGCGGTCGAGGAATCGCTGAGGTTCGACAGCCCGACGCACATCATTACGAGATTCGCGACGTGCGCCCAGGATCTGGGGGGCCGCCACATCGCCAGCGGCGACACCATCCATCTCGTGCTTGGATCGGCGAACCGTGATCCGGTCCAGTTCGAGGACCCTGATCGCTTCGACCTCGCGCGCGCGGATGGGCGAACCTTCAGCTTCGGCCATGGCATTCACTTCTGCCTGGGCGCACCCCTCGCCCGCCTTGAACTCGAGGTCACGCTGTCGTCGCTCGCAGCGCGGTTCGCACAGATCGTTGTCGATCGAGGCCGGTTCGAACGGAGAAACGCTCTGCTCACCAGGGGGCCACGGCGTCTCGTGGTGACGGGTCTCGCCTGAGCAGACCGCCAACTCCCCGGGCTTGCCTTTTAATGTGGAATATCTGAATATATTCTTCCGAGAGGGGCTCCCCCTCGGCTGCCCGGGAGCGCGTAGTCTCCACGTTCAAAGAGACGCAACCACCGGGACAGGCCCAGAACCCGTTTGAGGTGGTATCGCCGTGATCACTCTCCTCTCTGATTCCGGAAAAGAACTGGCAACAGGAATGCTCAAGGCCGGACGTGCCGATCGCACGCTTGAGCTGGATCGCGTCATCCGTGGCAAGGGCCAGCTGCTTCACTACTTCTTCGGCCGAGGAAGACGCGCCGTGCTGGTCGAGGTGGGCGACTTCCGGCTCCGGGGCGTCCTGGCGACGCGATGGATTGGGTCGGAACGGCTCTGGCAGGTGGCCCTGGAAGTGCCGCGGCCTGTTCGCTCACCTATAGCCACGACGACCGATCCCTCGGGCCCTCACCAGCCGCGGTCCTGACCTCTTCGAGGTCGCCGCTCGCTGCCCCGCCCGGGCCGGCGCTGAGCGTTGCTACGCGGAGCACGCCGTGATCGTATAGTCGGGTTCGATGGGTCCATAGTCACATTAAACGGATCGCCGCCGTTGATATGCGTGAGACTGGAGCGGGTTCGCATCCCGCAACTGGAGGTTGAACTGGATACCTTGCTTTCGGCCCGGGCGCTGATGGGCCTCAGCCTGTTCTTCCATACGATCTTCACTCCCCTGGGCATCGGCATACCGCTGCTGCTTTTGATCGTTGAGGGCCTTGGCCTTCGGCGCGGAGGCGAACGCTATCGGAGGCTCGCACGCGCCTGGACACCCGTCGCAGGCCTGCTGTTCGCCGTGGGCGCCGTCTCCGGGACGGTGCTTTCCTTCGAACTCGGGCTCCTCTGGCCAAAGTTCATGGCCTACGCCGGCGGCATCATCGGGATGCCGTTCTCGCTCGAAGGCTTCGCCTTCTTCACCGAGGCCATCTTCCTTGCGATCTACATCTATGGCTGGGATCGCCTCTCACCCCGCGCGCACTGGCTTTGCAGCATCCCGCTGGCGATCAGTGCCTGCCTCTCCGCGATCCTGGTCATCTCAGCAAACGCATGGATGAACGATCCTGCCGGGTTTGACCTCGTGAACGGGACCGTGAGCAACGTTGACCCCTGGGCAGCCATGTTCAACAGGGCGTGGTTCCACGAGGCCCTGCACGGAACGCTCGCCTCGTACGCGACCGCTGGATTCGCCGTTGCCGGCGTCTATGCCGTTCTCATGCTCCGCGGCCACCGGGACGCACAGTCACAGCTGGGCCTGAAGGTCGCCATGGGCATGGCGGCTCTCGCGCTGCCGTTCCAGGTCATCTCCGGTGACATCGCCAGCCGTGCCGTCGCCGCCGATCAACCGGCGAAGTTCGCTGCTATGGAAGCGCAGTCCGAAACCCGGGCAGGCGCCCCTCTCCGGATCGGCGGGATACCTGTCGGAGACGAGACGAAGTACGCGATCGAAATCCCGAAGATGCTGAGCTTTCTCAGCTACGGTAACGTCAACGCAACCGTGACCGGGCTCGACGCCTTCCCGCCAGACCGGCGGCCGAATGAAGCTACAACCCACCTGTCCTTCGACATCATGGTTGGCAGCGGGACCGCGATGTTGCTCATCGGCGCTATGTACTGGTGGGCCTGGTGGCGACGCCGGGCTGCATTTGTACCCGGCCCGTGGCTGCTCCGCGCGATCGCCGCTGGCGGTGTGCTGGGCTTCGTCGCGATCGAAGCCGGCTGGTTCGTGACCGAACTCGGGCGCCAGCCGTGGCTGGTCCGCGGCTACTTCCTCACCTCCCAGGGAGTGACCGACCGGAGTGGCATCCAGGTCTTCTTTGTCCTGTTCACACTGCTCTATACGGCGATCACCATCGGCCTCGTCACCGCCCTGGTCCGATGGCCGCGAAGCCCGGTGGAACCGCAGGACAGCCCAACCCCGGATGCCGGAGGAGCCAGCCATGTTGTCGCCTGAGCAGATGGCCGCCGTGGTCGCCGTCGCCGCAATCGTCATGTACACGATCTTCGGGGGCGCGGACTTCGGCGGGGGCATCTGGACGTTGCTGGCATCCGGGCCGAGAAAGCACGAGCAGCGCAACGCCCTGGAGCGTGCCATCGGGCCCGTCTGGGAGACCAACCATGTCTGGCTCATCCTGCTGATCGTGACGCTCTTCGTCGTGTTCCCGACCGCCTACGCCGCGATCTTCACGGCGCTCTACGTGCCGCTCTTCATCGCCCTCCTGGGGATTGTGGCACGGGGCGCGGCGTTTGCCTTCCGCCACTATAGTGCCCGTGAGTCGCAACTCTCGGAGATCTCGCTCCAATCATTTTCGGCCGCGAGCATACTGACGCCCTTCGCGTTCGGGTTGTCGGTCGGGGCCGTGACCGGGGGGCACCTCAAGGTCAGCGGGGGGGTCGTCTCATCCGGGGCGTTCACCGCCTGGCTGCAGCCATTCTCGATTACGTGCGGGCTCATCGGGTTGTTGATCTGCGCCTTCCTGACCGCCTCGTACATGATTCCCCGGACCGAAGGAGCCCTGCGGCGCGACTTCCGCAACCGGGCGATAGCCGCTTCGCTGGCGCTCGGAGTCGTGACCACCGCGGCGATCCCCATCGCTCACTTCGACGCGACAGAGTTCGCGGACGAATTGAGCCGGGCAAGCGTGCTCACGGCAATGTCGATTACGGCCTGTCTTGGGCTCGCAACGCTGGCGGTGATCCTCCGCGGCAGAGCTTCGCTGGTGCCGGTATTCGCAGCGGCCACAGCCGCCGGGGTAGTCCTGTCCTGGGCACTAGCACAGAACCCGAACCTCATCGCGCCCGGGCTCTCACTCCAGGATGCAGCGGCAACGAGAGTCATGGTGAAGGCGTTCCTCATCGCCCTACCGTGCGGCGCCGCCATCCTCATCCCGTCTCTCCTCCTGCTCTACATCACATTCAGCCGGGACGTTTTCAGCGACGGTGATGCGAGCCATTAGCACCAGCTCTTCCCCGTCGGCATAGACAGGACCTCGGCTGGCAGCAACTCGCGAAGCGAACGCGCAACAAGCGTACGTTGCCCACCCGCACGCTGTTCCAGCACCCCGCGCACCACGACGAACGGCGATAGCCGCACAACCGCTCGCTCGCGCTCGCCCAGTTCCCGGCTTACCAGCACGTTCATCAAACCGAACTCGTCCTCGAGGAGGAGGAAGACGATCCCCTTCGCGGTCATCGGGCGCTGGCGGCAGACGACGAGTCCCGCCACCTCCACCACCTTCCCACCCTGCATCGAACGAAGAGACAGGCTCGAAGCAACGCCCTCCCCAAGCATGGGCCGCAGGAACTGCATCGGGTGACTATCGGGCGAAAGGCTGAGCAAGCGGTAGTCCGCCGCCATCCGCTCATAGGGTGTGAAGTCATCGAGCGAGACTTCATCCTGCACGGTCGGCAGGCTCCACACGCAGTGCTTTGCCAGGCAGGG
>DATCGT010000242.1:0-3334 GCA_036508775.1 Tepidiformaceae bacterium
AAAGCTCTACTGAATCGCGGTTCGGGAGGTGATGGAGGAACCACTCGATCGCATCGCCGTAGATATTCGGCGTGTACATCTCCACGGTGGCCGGCAGATTGAGGACCAGCTTCTTCTCAGGGGTCGGCTTGATGATATTCATCACCGCGGTGCAGACCTCGAGGGCATACTCCAGCTCCGTGCCGGTGAAGCTCTCGGGCGAGTACTCGTAGCGAACCTCCGTGTCGGGGAGGAACCTCCGCTCCAGGGCGATGCAGAGTTCGGCCGCGTCGGTCGCGATCTTCGTGATGCCGGCCTTGTCGAGGCCGAAGACGACTCTCCGCTGCAGGACGGACGTCGAGTTGTAGAAGTGGACGATGGCTTTGTGCGCACCGGACAGACATTCGTAGGTGCGTTCCATGAGCTCAGGGCGACACTGGACGAGCACCTGGATGGTCACATCGTCGGGAATCAGGTCTTGCTCGATCAGCTGACGCACGAAGTCGTAGTCAGGCTGCGAGGCCGACGGAAAGCCGACCTCAATCTCCTTGAAGCCCATCCGAACGAGCGCTTCGAACATGCGGAACTTGCGGTCGGGGTCCATCGGGTCGATGAGCGCCTGGTTGCCGTCGCGAAGGTCGACCGAGCACCAGGTGGGGGCCTTCTCGATCTGGCGGTTGGGCCATTCACGATTGGGCAGGCGAAGGGGAAGAGGCCGGAACGCGCGGTATTTTTCGAACGGCATCTTCGCGGGACTAACGGCGCCTGTGGTCATCGGTCAAAACCTTTCGCGGTGAATCGTGGCCGGATCTCTCCACCAAACAAAAACCTCCTGGCAATTACTGCACAGGAGGTCATCGGCGAGCACCAGGGGAGCTCGCCGTCAGGTAAGAAGGAGGATACCGAACACTGGCATGCATCGAGTCTAGCGGAATAGCGGAGGAAATGCATTGGGAGATTCCCTGCACTGGCAGCACCGGGGAGCCGGGGCGCTCGCTACTGAACGAGGGTTATGAGTACCGTCAGGCTGAGCATGCTCGCGAGGGTTGAGGTAACGACGGCCCGTGTCACGAACGCAGGCTGGGCGTTGAACTCGGTGGCCAGGATCGTGGCAATGACGGCCGTGGGCATCGCGGCGAGCACGACGAGCGTGCCACGGGTAACGTCCGACAGGCCGAGTGCCGTGGCGGTGAACCATGCGACCACCGGAGCGATGAGGAGCCGGCCCGAGTTCACGGCCACGAGGTCGGTCAGGTGGTCGAGAGAGACGGCGTGCTGGAGTTGGAGCCCGAGGACCACCAGCATCGCGGGGACAGCAGCGTTCGAAAGCGTGGTGATCGGGGCGTTAATCGCGACCGGGAGGTCGATGCCGAAAGCATTAATCGCCGCTCCAGCGGCTGCCGCGTAGAGGGCGGGGTAGCGGAAGGGGGCTCGGAACGCTTCAGCACGAGATCCGCCCGCAGTCGATGCGACAACTATGCTGGCGGAGTTCGCCAGCGCCGACCCGGCGATGAAGTTCATCACAGCGACTTCGAGCCCGGGAGTTCCGAACGCCAGTTGCGCGACCGGGAGACCCATATTCCCGACGTTGGGTATGGTCGCGGCGAGAGCGAAGCCAGCTCGCATCGAGCGGTCGTGGCGGACCAGCAGCGACCAGGCGGTTGCTGCCACGTACATGGCGGCGTACGTGGCGATCATTACGCCGAAGATGCGAAAAGAGGCGCCTGCCGAGAGCTGTGTCGTGGCGAGCGAGTGGAGGACGAGGGCCGGGCTGAAGAGATAGAAGACGAGCGTCGAGATGGGTGCGACCGGGATGGCCTTCCAGCGTCCGACCAGGCCGCCGCAGGCAGCCACGAGCGCGACCGGCAGGATGACGTCGAAGAGGACATGCAACATCGGGGGAGGTCCAGCCCGGGGAATTCGGTCAACAATGACGCCGCGCGGGGGTGTGGGCAAAGCGCCCCCCACAGTCTCATCGGACAGGGGTGTTCCATCGCTGTCTTGTGTGACCGGACGTTGCTATGATCCGGCCGAGCGTGCGGGTTGGCCGCGCGTGGGAAGTTACGGCCCGGCACTCCCTGTTGACGCCGGATGAACGACTGCCCGAGACACCCAGATTCCGAGAAGGAGAAGGACGTTGGGCAAGATCAATGTTGCCATCATTGGGGTAGGGAACTGCGCTTCCTCGCTGGTCCAGGGAGTGGAGTTCTACAAGAACGCCGAAGCCGGAGACGTCATCCCGGGGCTTATGCACCCGGTACTTGGCGGCTATCACATCAACGACATCAATTTCGTTGCGGCGATCGACATCGACAAGGAGAAGGTCGGCAAGGACCTTTCCGAAGCGATCTTCAGCGGCCAGAACAACACCTTTAAGTTTTCCGACGTGCCCAAGACCGGGGTGACCGTCCAGCGAGGCATGGCTCACGACGGACTTGGCAAGTACCTCAGCCAGGTCATCGAGAAGGCCCCGGGCGGGACGGCTGACATCGTCGGCCTGCTGCGGGACAACAAGGTCGACGTCGTCATCAACTACCTCCCCGTCGGTTCGGAAGAAGCGACGAAGTGGTACGTGGAGCAGGTCCTTGCGGCCGGTTGTGCTTTCGTGAACTGCATCCCGGTGTTCATCGCGCGCGACACGAACGGCTACTGGCCACGGCGCTTCGAAGAAGCCGGCGTGCCGATCATCGGCGACGACATCAAAAGCCAGGTCGGAGCCACCATCGTGCACCGCGTGCTGACGCGGCTGTTCGAGGACCGTGGCGTCCGGCTGGACCGAACCTATCAGTTGAACTTCGGTGGGAACACGGACTTCCTCAACATGCTCGAGCGCGAGCGGCTTGAATCGAAGAAGATCTCGAAGACGAACGCTGTGACGAGTCAGCTCGACGAGCCGCTCTCACCGGCGAACATCCACGTCGGCCCCAGTGACCACGTGCCGTGGTTGCTCGACCGGAAGTGGTGCCACATCCGGATGGAAGGCACGACGTTCGGCAACGTGCCACTGAACCTGGAGCTCAAGCTTGAGGTCTGGGACAGCCCAAACAGCGCGGGTGTGGTCATCGACGCCGTCCGGTGCGCGAAACTGGCTCTGGACCGCGGACTCAAGGGGCCCCTGATTGGGCCGAGTTCGTATTTCATGAAGTCACCGCCACAGCAGTTCCACGATGATCAGGCGCGCGACATGGTCGAGGCCTTCATTACCGAGGGATAGATGCAGTACCGCCTGTGGCAGGTGGTAACCGCGATTGCGCGGCGGCTGCCGTCGCGTGTGTCTTATGCGGTTGCCGTCGTCGCAGGCTGGTTAGCTTTCTATTGCTGGCCCAGGGGACGCCGCGCCACGATCAGCAACTTT
>DATCGT010000243.1:0-4511 GCA_036508775.1 Tepidiformaceae bacterium
CGCGCGGGATCGAGGATATTTACGAATTAACCTACATCCGCAAGGATGGCAGCCGCTTCCCGGCAGTCGTATCGGTCACGGCGTTGCGCGACGCGCAGGACGCAATCATCGGCTATCTGTTGATCGGCACCGAGATCACGCCGGGATTCGAGGCGCTGGTCTTCAAGGCGTCGCGCGGCATCGAGGACATCTACGAACTCACCTACATCCGCAAAGACGGCAGCCGGTTCCCGGCGGTCGTGTCGGTCACGGCGCTGCGCGACGCGGCTGACGCCATCATCGGCTACCTGCTGATCGGCACCGAGGTCAAGGCGGGCGCCCTGCAAAGCGCGATCTTCAACAGCGCCAACTTCTCGAGCATCGCCACCGACGAGAAGGGCGTCATCCAGATCTTCAACGTCGGTGCCGAGCGGATGCTGGGCTACACGGCCGCCGAAGTGATGAACAAGGTCACCCCGGCCGACCTGTCCGATCCCCAGGAGCTGGTCGCGCGCGCCGAGCAGTTGAGCGTCGAGGTCGGGACCCCGATCGAACCCGGCTTCGAGGCACTCGTCTACAAGGCCTCGCGCGGCATCGAGGACATCTACGAGCTCACCTACATCCGCAAGGACGGCAGCCGCTTCCCGGCGGTGGTCTCGGTCACGGCGCTGCGCGACGCGGCTGACGCCATCATCGGCTACCTGCTCATCGGCACCGACAACACGGAGCGCAAGCAGGCCGAAGCGGAACGGAATCGGCTGAATCGAGAGCTGCGAGCCATCAGCACATGCGACCAGCTCCTGATGCGAGCTGAGGACGAGCAGACGCTGCTCAACGACATCTGCCGCGTCATTTGTGATGAAGCAGGCTACCGCATGGCTTGGGTGGGGTTTCCCGAGAACGACAAGGCCAAGACCGTACGGCCCATCGCCTGGGCCGGGACCGAGAATGGGTACCTCGAACAGGCTCGGGTCAGTTGGGCCGACACGGACCGAGGCCGCGGCCCGACTGGAACCGCCATCCGGAGCGGCGACAGTGCGTGCATCCAGGATTTCGCTACTGAGACCGAGGCCGCCGTTTGGCGAGTCAGTGCCTTGCGGGAAGGCTATCGCTCCAGCATCGCCCTCCCCCTGAAGGACGAAAGCGAAAGCACGTTCGGCGCTCTCACGATCTATTCCACAAGGCCGAATGCCTTCCTCCCGGACGAGATACGGCTGCTGAAGGAACTTTCGGGCGATCTGGCGTTCGGTATCAGGGTCCTGCGCGCCCGTAGCTCGCGAGAGCAGGCCGAAGAGGCCCTGCTGGAGGCGGGGGCCCTGCAGGCCGCGATCTTCAACAGCGCCAACTTCTCGAGCATCGCCACCGACGCGCAGGGCATCATCCAGATCTTCAACGTCGGCGCCGAGAAGATGCTCGGCTACTCCGCTGCCGAGGTGATGAACAAGGTCACTCCGGCCGACATCTCCGATCCTGATGAGTTGGTCGTTCGCGCCAAGTCGTTGAGCGCCGAGTTCGATACCCTGATCGAGCCCGGCTTCGAGGCGCTGGTGTTCAAGGCGTCGCGCGGCATCGAGGACATCTACGAGCTCACCTACATCCGCAAGGACGGTTCGCGCTTTCCGGCGGTCGTGTCGGTCACGGCGCTGCGCGATGCGCAAGAGGCCATCATCGGCTACCTGCTGATCGGCACCGACAACACCGAGCGCAAGCGCGTGGAGGCCGATCAGGAGGTGCTCGATCAGCGCCTGCGCGACCAGCAGTTCTATACGCGGTCCCTCTTGGAATCGAGCATCGACCCATTGCTAGTGACCGACCCGAACGGAGTCATCACCGACATCAACAGGCAGATGGAGGCGCTCACGGGCTGCACGCGCGATGAACTGATCGGCTCACAGTTCAAGAACTACTTCACCGATCCCGCGCGCGCCGCTTCGAGCCTCAAGTCGGTACTCCGAGAGGGAAGCGTGACGAACTTCGAACTGACCGCTCGTTCCCGGGACGGGGGGGAGACCGTGGTCTCGTACAACGCGACCACGCTCTACGACCGTGACCGTAAGCTGCAGGGCATGTTCGCATCGGCCCGCGACGTGACCGAACTCAAGCGGTTCGAGAAGACGTTGAGCGAGAAGAACATCGAGTTGCAGAGCGCCACGAACATTGCGGAAGAGGCCAACCGGGCCAAATCGGACTTCCTGTCCAGCATGAGCCACGAACTGCGCAGTCCTCTCAACGGGATCCTTGGGTTTGCACAGCTGATGGAGTCCGATTCTCCGCCGCCGAACCCCACGCAGCGTGAAAGCATCGCCCAGATACTGCAAGCGGGGTGGCACCTCCTGAAGTTGATCGACGAGATCCTCGATCTCGCGAAGATCGAGTCCGGGCAGATCCCTCTCTCGCACGAACCTGTCTCACTGGAAGACGTCGTCACCGAATGCCGGACGATGATCGAACCGCAGGCGGCGCAGCGGGGGATCGCGCTGATCACGCCTTCGTTCGAGAAGCCTCTCTTCGTACAGGCCGATCGGACGCGGGTGATCCAAGTCCTCACGAACCTCCTCTCGAACGCGGTCAAGTACAACATCGAGAACGGGACTGTGGAGGTGGAGTACGCCGAGACCACGCCAGGGCGCATCCGTGTGAGTGTTCGGGACACGGGAGCGGGATTGAGCCCGGAGCAGCTCACGCAGCTGTTCGAGGCGTTCAATCGTCTCGGACAGGAGGCTGGCGGGATCGAGGGCACGGGAATCGGCCTGGTCGTGGCCAAACAACTCGTCGAGCTGATGGGCGGGGTGATCGGCGTTGGGAGCACTGTTGGTGCCGGAAGCGTCTTCTGGTTCGAGCTCAGCTCGGTCGAAGGGCCGCACCTTCGCGTCGACGGACCCGCGGAGTCGCCGCAGCCTCACGCCGCTCGGGTGGGGGAGCATACGCTGTTGTACGTTGAGGACAACCCGGCGAACCGCCAGCTGGTGGAGCAGATCGTCGCACGCGACCCGGGTCTGCATCTGCTGACCGCGGCGAATGGACGCGATGGGGTCGAGGCTGCTCGCGTATCCCATCCGGACATGATCCTGATGGACATCAACCTGCCCGACATCACCGGTTTTGAGGCCCTCAGGCTTCTGAGCACGGATCCGTCGACGGCGCACATCCCCGTCATCGCCGTCAGCGCCAACGCGATGCCGCGCGACGTCGCGAGGGGGCTGAAGGCGGGGTTCTTCCGCTACATCACCAAGCCGATCCGGGTCACGGAGTTCGTCGACGCGTTGGACGTGGCATTGGAGTTCGCAGCGAACGATCGTGTGAACACGGACTAGGAGGCGCGGGTGGCTTTGCTCACCTCATCCGACATACATAGGGGCAAGATCCTGATCGTCGACGATCAGGATGCGAACGTCCTCCTCCTCCGGCGGATCCTCGGTTCCGCGGGGTTTCTCTTCGTGGAGTCCACAACGGATCCCACCGACGTCTGTCGCCTCCATCGTGAGAACCGGTACGACCTGATCCTGCTCGATCTCCAGATGCCCGAGATGGACGGATTCGAGGTCATGGAAGGGCTGAAGGAGATCGAGCCGGAAGGCTACCTTCCAGTCCTCGTGGTCACTGCTCAGCCCAGTCACAAGGTGCGCGCGCTCGAGGCCGGAGCGAAGGACTTCATCAGCAAACCGTTCGAGATACCCGAGGTCTTGGCTCGAGTCCGCAACATGCTCGAGGTGCGCCTCGTGCAAGGACTGATGCGCACCTACAACGAGACGCTGGAAACGAGGGTTGCCGAGAGGACCGCGGCCCTCCATGACAGCTACCTCGAGACGATCTACACGATGACTCGCGCCGCTGAGCATCGGGATGCCGACACGGGCGCTCACGTGCAACGCATCAGCTACTTCAGCAGGGAACTTGCCACGGCGCTCGGCCTTGACGAAGCGTTCGTCGACACCATCTTCTTCGCCAGCCCGATGCACGACATCGGGAAGATTGGCATCCCCGATTCAGTACTGCTCAAGCCGGGCGCCCTCACTCCGGAAGAGTGGGTCGTCATGAAGGGGCACACGCTGATCGGATGGGCCATCCTCGGCGACAGCAAGTCCGCCTACCTGCAGATGGGTGCGGAGATCGCGCTGAGCCACCACGAACAGTGGGATGGTGGTGGATATCCGAACGGGCTGCGGAGCGAAGACATCCCGCTGTCGGCGCGCATCACGAGTGTCTGCGATGTCTACGACGCCGTCCGGAGTCAGCGACCGTACAAGTCGGCCCTCAGCCGTGCGGCGGCGGTGGACATTCTGATGCACGGTGATGACCGTACGCGCCCCACGCAGTTCGATCCGGAGGTGCTCGCGGCGTTCTCTCGGAACGAACAGACGCTCAACGACATCTTCGAGTCGTTCATTGCGCCGGCGGGGGAGGCGCAGCACTCTGCGTCAGAAGGGGCGCGCCGCTAGCTGGCGGGTCAGCCCTAGTCGTCGACCAGGTCAGGTTTCGAATCCCCTTGGGGGCACCACAAACCACGCGAGCCCCTCTGTGCGAACAGGCGG
>DATCGT010000244.1:0-4200 GCA_036508775.1 Tepidiformaceae bacterium
CCCGCCGCGATGCCGTGGGACTGGAGCGCGAGCATCGCGCTGTGAGCATCCTGCGTCGCAAGCCAACCGGCCAGAATCGGTTCGAGTTCATCTTCGTGCGTGAAGCGCCCGGAGACGACCGCGTAGCGCGAATCGGTTCCCAACTCGGGTCGGCCCATGAGCGTGGTCAGGTCGGCCCACTGCCCGTCTGAGGCAACAGCGACCGCCAGCCACAACCCGGGCTCGCGACAGGCAAACACCCCGTGCGGCGCCATCCAGCGGTGCCGGTTCCCCCGCCGGGGCGGACGCTGTCCCGTCAGCTGGTACCCCACCACCTGGTCGCCCATGAGGGTGACGGCGCACTCGAACTGGGACAGGTCGATGTGCTGCCCCCGGGCGATACGGTCTCGCTGAAGGACCGCGGTGAGAATCGCCCCGACCGCATGGCACCCCGCCACCGGATCCGGGAAGGCCACGCCGAAGCGCAGCGGCCCGCGGTCCGCGTAGCCCATCAGGCTCGCGATCCCGCACTCGGCGTCGAGCGTCGTTCCGTAGGCGACGCGATCGCGCATGGGCCCGTCGAGCCCGTAACCGGGCATCGAGACCAGGATGATCCGTTCGTTGAGCGCCCGGAGTTCCTCATAGCTCAGCCCGAGGTTCCCCATGACTCTCGGACTGTAGTTTTCGATAACGACGTCGGCCTCGCGGACGAGCCCGCAGAACACCTCGTGCCCCTCCGGGGTCGCGAGGTCGAGGGTCAGCCCGAGCTTGTTCCGGTTGAGCTTGTTAAACGAGGCGCTGCGGTTCCATGGGTCGTCGCCAGGGATGTCGTCGGGGAAGAAGCTGCCGCGCCGCATGTCGACCGGCAAGGCCCGGCGCGGCCCACGCGCGGAGGGGTGCTCGACCTTGATGACCTCGGCGCCGAGGTCGCCGAGCATGCGAGTCGCTAGGGGCCCGGACCACACGCGGGTGAGGTCGAGGATGCGGATGCCGGTGAGAGGCGGCCCCGAGGTCACGGCTGCTTCGCGCGACGCCATCGCTATCGCCCCGGGGCTCTCAATCGCTTTGCGCAGCGCTTCCGTGTGCTCGCCGAGAAGCGGCGCCCGGCTCGCCTCGAAGGGCGATTCCGGCAGGCGGAACGGTGCGCCGGGGAGAAGGATGTCGCCGACAACCGGGTGAGCCGAGGGCTGCCAGTAGCCCCGGGCGACGAGTTGTTCATGCACGAGCAGTTCGTCGACTTCCAGCGCTGGCGCGGTGGGCACGCGAAAGTCCTGGCAGTCCGCGACGGCCTGTGCGCGGGTCCGCGCCCGGAACCAGGGCTGGACCTCGTCGTCGAAGGCGTCCGCATTGTCGATTCGCACCGAGTTCGTGGCAAAACGGGGATCGTCGTAGAGGTCTTCCCGGCCCAGCAGTTGCAACATGCTTCGCAGCTGGGCCGGGCTGCTCGGAGAGGCCGCGATGACGCCATCGGAGCACTCATAGCAGGTCACCGGGTGGAGAGAGTTGTAGCGGTTGCCGTTCCGCTCCTGCACGCGCCCGTTGTAGGCGTAGCGGGTCAGCGTCCACTGGTGGGCCGCGGCGATGCCCTCCAGCTCGCTGACCTCGATTCGCTGGCCGCGACCGGTTCGCTTGCGAGCGACGAGGGCGGCCAGCACCGCAGCGTAGGCATTCGCTCCCGCGACGTATTCCGGGAGGTTCTCAGGGCCGGACACGGGCTCCCGATCCGGATCGCCCGTGATGTAGGTGTAGCCGCCGAGCGCGTATAGGATCGCCGACGTCGCCGCGAACCCGGCATAGGGCCCCGACTCTCCAAACGGCGAAACGGACGCGAAGATGAGGCCGGGGTTCCGGCGGGCAAGCGTTTCGTAATCCATGCCGCCCGCTGCCAGCCCGGCGGCGTCATCCGTGAGAACGACATCCGCGCGGGCCAGAAGGCCGTCAACCACGGCGCGATCGCCCGCTGCAGCCAGGTCGACTGCGATGCTCTGCTTGCCCGCCGCGAGCGTCAGGAAGAGCGCCCCCGACTCGCGCGGATTCTCGCCCGAGCCGAACGGCCCGACCTGCCGCAGAGGGCCGCCCCCGGGCGATTCCACCAGGACGACGCGAGCGCCATACATTGCCAGGAGGCGCCCGCAGTAGGCGGCGCCAACGCCGTTCGACACCTCGACCACCAAGAGGCCATCGAGTGCCGGTGAAGACGACTGCCGCGAGGCCTGCGTCATGTCAGGGCCGGTAGGGCATGGCGGTTGGTCCGAGCTGGGAGCGCAGGATGACCTGGGCGTCCTCCACGAACTCGCAGAGCAGTTGCCTGGTGTCGCGGGGGTCGATCATCTCCTGACCCGTCGCTTCCGCGGTGCGGAAGGGCGAGGCGATCGCCTGCAGGCGGGCTTCGATCTCGGCGCGTCTCGTCTCGGGATCCGGCGCGCTCTCGATTTCGCGCCGGTAGGCCGCGCTCGCGCCCCCTTCGATGTGCATCGAACCCCAGCGCGCCGAAGGCCAGGCGTAGCGCCGGAACATGCCGCTCGGGCGGTGCTGGCACTGTCCCGCCACGCCGTAGAGCTGCCCGACGACGACCGTCGCCCAGGGCATCTGACTGCCGCACGTGACGAGCACCAGCCTTGCGCCGGCGCGCTCGATTCCCTGCTTCTCCGACTCGAGCCCAACCATGAAGCCCGGCTCATCGGCGAACGAGATCAGGGGCAGGTGGAAGGTATCGCAGAGCTGGATCAGGCGCATGACCTTCTCGCCGCCGGCGACATCCGTCGAGCCCCCGAACATCGGGTTGTTCGCCAGGACGCCAACGGCGTAGCCGTTCATCCGGGCCAGCCCGGTGACGCGCGCCCGCCCGTAGAGGGGCGCAATCTCGAAGAACGAGCCCTGGTCGACCACGCTGTCGATCAGGCGGTGGACGTTGTAGGCGCGGCGCCGATCGCGCGGAATGATGGAAAGCAGCTTCTCTTCGCGGCGGCAGGGATCGTCGGACGGGTCGAGCCTCGGTGGAAGCTCCCAGACGTTTGACGGCAAGTAGCTGAGGAACCGCCGGATAATCGCGAACGCTTCTTCCTCATTCGCCGCCAGGTTGTCGACCACACCGCTCTGGCGGACGTGGATCTGGTCGCCGCCAAGCTCTTCTTTCGTTATGTCGTATCCGAGCGCCGCCTTCACCACCGGAGGGCCACCCGGGAACAGCTGACTCGTCCCCTTCACCATCAGGCTGAAGTGCGAGATGCAGGCATTGACCGCCGGGAGGCCCGCCACCGAACCCATCACCGCCGAGACTACCGGCACGGCATGAAGGAGCTTCCCATCGACCGCGGAACCGACGTTGCCGTCGGGCAGGTAGGTACGGCCAAGCTCGTCGAACGAGCGCACGCTGCCACCGGCGGCATCGAGCAGGCGGATGTACGGGAGGCGCCATTCGAGCGCACGCCGATTCGCGGGCAACTCCGTGCCCATGCCTCCACTGCCACCGCCACCAGAACCGCCACGGCTGGTGAAATCGCCGCCGGTCACCATTACCTTCCGGCCGTCGATCGCGCACATCCCTTCGACCGCGCTCTTCGGCCGGAAGTCGACGAGCTGTCCATCTTCGTAGACGCCCTGCCCTGCCAGCGGGGCAAATTCACGAAATGAGCCCGGGTCCGCAAGCGCTGCTATTCGTTCACGAATCGTCAGCTTTCCCTGGGAGTGCTGACGCGCAATTCCTTCTGGACCACCCATGCGCTCGGCGAACGCTCGCCGGCGATCCAGCTCTTCGATCTCTGGCTCCCATACCATCTGCCATCCCCCATGCGCTGCCCCACCGGTTCGATGCCGGCCGCGTCGCGAGTCTACAGCCGTGGGATCGAAATGTGCACTGAGACGGCGGAAAGGAATCGCGGACTCAAGCGGGCACAGTTACCGGCTGAAGTCTCGGCGTCAGCTCGAGGGCCACGCGACTCGCCGCGTCGACGTTACGGAGAGCGCCGCTGCACACATAGAAGAGAATCCCGCTGGCGATGGTGACAAGCGACGCCCCGGCTACCGCGACCGGCGCCCCCCATGCCTGTGCCGCCGCGCTGACGGGGAGTGTCCCGAGGGGCGTGAGCCCGAATGTCATCATCATCAGGCTCATGACCCGGCCCCGGACGGCGTCGGGAATCAGGATCTGGATCACGGTGCTGTTCATCGCGTTGAAAATGCTTGCAAAGACATCGGAGAGCAGGACCAGGGGCAGGGCGA
>DATCGT010000245.1:0-4007 GCA_036508775.1 Tepidiformaceae bacterium
CGGCCATGTCAGCAGCGCTCGCGCCAGTCGCGGGCCACGACGTGGGTAGGCAGGATCCTGCACAGGACCGGCGATTCCGTGTGGCGGAATTTCGCGTCGATGCATCGGCCGAAGTACGGCGCTGCGCCTGTGTAGCGCATCGATAGTGCGTCGAGGTGGTCCATGGCCCCATTCTCGGTCATATCCACGACCGACCCGCGGACCTCCAGGTAGCGCAACGTTTCGCCCGGATCGAAGCACAGCAGCGTCACCTTCGGGTTGGCGCGCATGTTCTTCTCTTTTCGAAAGCCGCGCATGGTGTTGACCCGAAGGTAGGTCCCGTCGAAGTCGCACCAAACGACCGACGTCTGCCGGGAGCCGTCCGGCATGACAGTGGTCAAGGCGGCAACTGGGGGACAGTCGGCCAGGTCCAGGAAGTCCTGCGGGATGGCATGCTCGGTCATGGTGGCTCCTCGACCTCCAGGTCCGGCCCTCCGGCAACGCGGCAACGGCGCCCGCCGACGGCGTGCCGAGAGTTTCCTTCGTTCGGGCCTGACCGTGAAAGCGCCGAGTGTCACAAACGGCGTCCAGGGCGAGGGGGACTTCGCCAAGGTGGGCCGCCGAAACGGCGCCACTCAGGCTACGATCCGCATATGAACGAACGAGTTGCCGCTGCTGCGGAATTGATCCGCTGGCGGGACACGGCACTCGCTATTTGCGACGAAGCCGACCGGATCGCGCTGGCCGGCTTTCGTCGAGACATTGAGGTCGACACCAAGCCCGACAGAAGCTACGTGACCGCCGCCGATCGATCGATCGAGCACATGGCCCGCGAGCGACTCCGGCTCGCCTACCCTGACTGTGGGCTGATTGGCGAGGAAGAGGGGTCCGACGACGCCGGGGCCGACATGTGCTGGTACGTCGATCCGATCGACGCCACGGCCAACTTCGTGCGCGGCATCCCGATCTTCGCCACGCTGCTGGCGGTCGCCGTGCAAGGCGAGCTCCAGGTGGGCGTGGTGAGCGCCCCTGCGCTGCGCGAGCGGTGGGTCGCCTGGAGGGGTGGGGGAGCATGGAGAGGCGGCCAACGACTGAACGTTAGCCGCGTCTCGCGGGTGGAGGACGCACACCTGATCTATGGCAGCGAGCGCCTCCGCGACGGCCAGCTCCCAGGTTTGGAGGCAACTCTCGCCGCATCGTGGAGGGATCGTGGCTTCGGGGATTTCTGGGGCTACATGCTCGTCGCCGAAGGTGCCGCCGAGGCGATGATCGAGGTCGGGGCCCACACCTGGGATTGGGCCGCACCGCTGGTCATCGTCGAAGAGGCGGGCGGCCGCTTCACGACTGCAGCCGGGGAGCGTCGGATCGACGGACCGTCGGCTGTGGCTACGAACGGGCTCCTTCACGGCGAATTGCTGCGACGGTTAGGGGGCGTATCCCTGCCATAGAGACGGGGCGCCGATAGGCGAAAGGGACCGAAGGGTGTACACGGACAGCGGCACTTCAGCTTTTCTCTTGCTGGTTTCGCTCCTGTTGTCCTGGCTGCTCATCTACACGGCCGTACGAGCGGCGGTCGGACATGCGCTTGACCGCGCGAAACCTCGCCTCATGGCCGAGGCGCATACCACGGCGGAAGGCGTCCAGTTCGTCGTATCCAACATAGGCTCGGGGTCGGCCTTCGATGTCGCCGTCCGATGGTCCAGCAGGCCGACGGGCGAAGTGCTGGCCCGGACTCAGATGCTCGGCCTGAACGGCAGGCTCGAATGGACGCTGGCTATCACTCCAATACCTAACGAAACACAGTCGATCCGAACCCTGACGGTGGATTGGGCCAACGGCGTCGACCCATCGGCAGGCCGGCAATTCCGCCTCTTGGCGGTGCTCGTTCCTTCGCAACTGGGCGCGGCCTGATAGTCGAACGCCACAAGCGACAGACCGCCGCAGCTCTGACTCCCGACGTAAACCACGGCCAACGCCTGTCCGGCATTTGCCCATCCGCTAGACTCGACCCGGCACCGATTGGAGTTCGCGGGCCGGCGGATCCCGCCGACCGCATCCCGAATGCTGGAGGCAAATCATGGGCGACAAGACACCCAAGCGACCGCCGAAGGTAAAGAAGCCGAAGCCGTCGACGAAGCCGCCTACCAAGAGCGCCTAGGGAACTGCGCTCGCGGCCTTCCGCCGCAGACGACCGCTCCACGTTAGGCACCGGCGCGACCCCGAGACATGGGTCAAGGGCGACCTGAGCCAGGCGAGGGAGCCATGCAGATAGGCTTCACGCTCGACATATACAGCGATCTCGAGACGGTCTTCTCGTGGATCGCCAACCCCGACAAGGCCATGGTCTGGATGACGAGCGTCGCGGGAGGCCAGATCATCGATCTGAGACCGCGCATGGTGGGGATTACGTTCCGGGACAGGGTCGAGGAAGGCGGCGGCGGGATCGAGATGCACGGATCGATCACGGCGTTCGAGCCGAACCATCGGATCTCGTTCCACCTGGAAAGCCGGGTGAACAGGCTGGATGTGGATTATCGGATCGACGAAGTCGGGGACTTCGTTCGCCTGACGGTCACCTCGAACATCCATTGGAAGTTCCCGGTCAACGTGATCAGCCTCTTCGCGGGTTCGACCATGAAGAAGAAGATCATTGCGCAGTCAAATGAGGAGTTCGCCAGGCTGATACGACTCTGCGAAGAACGGGAAGCGCCACAGCAGGCCAGCGCTCTCACCTGAGCGATCTCCGGGCACAGCGGGGTACGGGTGATCGCGGGCGCAGCCCAGTCTCCGTCCGGCCACGCCCATCGGTGGCGTCGTGGAACTGCGAGGCGCTCGCGCGGGCGCAGTCCGCGCTATCGTCCGCTCAGGGCATTACGATTGCGCTGCTGCCCACGCCGCCCGGAGGAACCCATGCCCGCCCCGAACCGCCCCACCGTCCTCGTCGGCGCGCGCCTGCTAGACGGCCGCTCGCCCGACGCGACGCCCAACGGCGTCCTCGTCATCGACGAGGCCGGTCGGATCTTGGCGGCCGGATCGGAGCCTTCGACGACCGTGCCAGAGGACACGGATCGCATCGATCTGACAGGCCTGACGCTGCTGCCCGGCATCATCGACTGCCACGTTCATATGGCGATGAAGCTCGAGCCCGTCCACGACCAGGTTCAGCATTCCGCGACGGACATCGTTGTGCGGGCCCTGCAGACAGGCCGCGACTTCCTCGAAAGCGGGGTCACTACAGTCCGGGACGCTGGCCACGCGCCAGCCGGCATCAAGCGGGCATTCGCCTCGAGTGCTTTCCCGGGACCGCGGACCCAGGTCAGCTGCCAGCCGCTCTCCCAGACCGGCGGGCACGGCGACGACTGGACCCCCTCGGGTGCGATCATTGACAGCAGCTTTGCCACGGAGATGAGCGACCTCCCGTCCGGCATCGCCGACGGCCCCGACGCCGTCCGCCGCGCCGCTCGCCAGCAGATCCGGGCCGGGGCCGACTGGATCAAGGTCATGGCGACCGGAGGAGTCCTCTCCGCCGCCGATAACCCCGACGCCTCGCAGTTCACCGAGGAGGAGATCCGCGCCATCGTCGAGGAGGCCCGAGCGGCCGGCATCAAGGGCACCCTCGCACACGCGGAGGGAACGGCAGGCATCAAGAACGCCCTGCGCGCCGGCATCACCAGCATCGAGCACGGAGACCTCATCGACGAGGAGGGAATCGACTTGATGCTCGCACGAGACGTGCCCCTCGTGCCTACGTTTACCGTCAACTTCGCTCTGATGGACGAAGGGCGGATCGCTCGCGGCGAGGTGCCGCCCTGGGCGATCGAAAAGATGCGCTACCTCTTCGAGCGGCAGCAGAGCAACTTCCGCCACGCGGTCGATCGCGGCGTGCGCGTGGTCATGGGCACCGACAGCTTCAACGGTATGTACCCTCCAGCGGAGCTGGCGTACATGTCCGAATACGGTCTCGACCCGTTCCGGGCCATCCAGGCGGCCACGAGCGAGGCCGCGAAGCTGCTCGGACTGTCCGACGA
>DATCGT010000246.1:0-4460 GCA_036508775.1 Tepidiformaceae bacterium
GCCCCAGCTGGCGCGGACGCCGGCCTGGGCGGCGAGGTGGTACACGCAGTCGGCTCCGTCGAGCAGGTGCGCGAGCGAGACGCGCCCATCGGCCCCATGTTCGGCCGCGAGGTCGAGGATATTGGCCTCGACGAGAGTAAATCCAGGGTTCGATCGCGCCGTTGCGAGGTTGGCCTCCTTCTGCGGCCGCGGGTAGTAGTCCTCGAAGGAATCGATGCCCAGCACGGCGTTGCCGTCGGCGAGCAGCCGATCGCACAGGCTCGAGCCGATGAACCCGGCACAGCCGGTGATGATCGTGTGCCCTTTCACCGCCGGCCCTAGTTCCGCTGACGGAAGACGACGCCGACGACCTCACCCTCGAGGAACGGCGCCACCGCGCCCGCGTCCAGCGCCTGCCGCATAACGCGGAACGCTTCCGCCACAGCGTCGAGAGTGTGGTCGATGTCCTCATCGCTGTGCGAGTAGGTGATGAAGACCGGTCCCCCGAACAGGACGCCACGTTTCACGGTCTCCTGCATGAACAGAGTCTTCAGTTCGAACGATTCGTCCCCGTTCCCGTCCTGGAATACCAGGCCAGAGCGTGGCGGATTGCCGCCCAGCTTGAGCGGGATCGTCCACTCCGCCGCTGCCTTCTGGATCCCTGCGCGAAGACGCTCACCCTGGTGCCAGATGTGCTCGATCACCGGTTCCTGGTTCAGCACGTCCAGCGTGGCGCGCGCAGCCGCGAGCGAGATGGTCTCGCCACCGTAGGTGGTGGAAAAGAACACCTTCTCGAACGCCATCATCACGTCGCGGCGCCCGACGACCGCCGAGATCGGGTACCCGTTCGCCATGCCCTTGCCCAGGCAGGCGAGATCGGGGACGACGCCGTAGACCTCCTGCGCGCCGCCCTTCGCGTAGCGGAACCCCGTGACGATCTCGTCGAGGATGAACACCGCGCCGTGCTTGTGTGCGATCTCGCCGACTCGCGTGAGGAAGTTGTCTACCGGCTCCACTCCCGGCTGCTCGATGATGACCGTCCCGATCTTGCCGGGCCGCTCAGCAAAGACACGCTCAAGGGACGCTGGATCGTTGTAGTCGAACACATGGATGTAGTCCGCGTGAACCTTGGGGATCCCCGCGTTGCGCGTCGAGGTGATGGCGAACCAGTCCTGGTAGCCGTGGTAGCCGCAATACGCGATCTCGTCCCGCCCGGTGTAGGCGCGCGCGGCGCGCACGGCCGCGGAGGTCGCGTCCGCGCCGTTCTTTCCGAAGCGCACCATCTCCGCGCAGGGGACCATCGCGCAGAGTCGCTCCGCCACTTCCACTTCGAGCGGATGCATGAGCGTGAAGGTTGTCCCCTCGTGAGCCTGGCAGCACACGGCTTCGGTGATCTGGGGGTAGTCGTATCCAAGCAGGATCGGGCCCAGCGCCATGGGGTAGTCGATGAACTCGTTGCCATCCACGTCCCATACGTGGCTGCCGCGACCGCGCTCCAGGAATATCGGTGATACACCGCGAACGAACTGGTCCGGTCCCTTGGATAGGGTCTGAGTGCCGCTCGGGATGACCTTGGCCGCCCGTTCCCACCAGGAGCGGGACTTCGTGATGTCAAGCGACGCGACGCGCGTTCGAGCCATAGGGCTGGCGGAGACCTCCGGGGTGATGTTGTCATCGTGGATGGACTTGAGGTACCCCTCGTTTCGAACGATACCCGCGTTTAGACGCCGTAGCTCCGGGTGCGCATCCAGGAAGCTCATGATCTCCGCCATCCCGAACGGCGGCCCGGACCGGTAGAGTGCCGCGTGGATCGCCTTGACGAACTCATAGTCCTGGGGCTGGTCGACGGTCCAGCGCTCCTTGCTCGCAGTGGTACCGTTTCGGATTCGGTCCTGCGGGAATCGGTCCGGCTGCTTCCAGATGAAGGGCGTTACGTGTTCTCGGTCGGACACAAGGCGCGCTTCACGCCATGCCGCCTCGAGCGCCTCGAGGGCGATTACCTCGACGTCCAGGCCGTCAGGAAAGCTCGGGTCGAAACCGACGTAGACGATCTTGTCGCGGCCGGCCTCGAAGAGATCGAGAGCCCGACGGACGATGGCCGGGTCCACCAGCGGGCAGTCCGATGTCACGCGCACGACCGGGTCGGCGTGGAAGTGCAAGGCGGCCCGGTAGTAGCGGTCCAGCACGTCGTCCTCACTGCCCGAGAAACACTGGATCCCCTCCGCATCGCACAGCGCCCGGATCGGGTCGTTCGCGGGCTGATCGCCCGTGGCGACCACGACGTCGGCCAGCCCGTCCACGAAGCGAAGTCGCTCGACGACGCGGGACAGGATCGGCTTGTCGCCGAGAGGCAGCAGAACCTTGCCCGGGAGACGAGTGGACCCCATGCGGGCCTGCACGATCGCGATCGGCCTCATACGTCTTCCCATTGGATCGGGACAAGGGCCTCCAGGCCTCGGTTCAGACGCCGGCCGATCAGTGCCTTTCGGCTGCTGGCCGGGACGCCGTGCACGGGGCGAAGACATATGAGGTCCTCAGCCCCAAGTACGTGGCCAGGCTCAAGAGCACGCGCCGCGTACACCCCCCGGCGGGCCCATTCGCGTTCGCTCCACTCGGATTCGACCGGCTCCTTTGCTCCGGAGCCGAGCGACGCCTCGAGGGCGCGGATGTTGCGCACCAAGTCAGCGAATTCATCGACGATCAGAGCGTAGGCGTGGTCGGGGCCCGGCTGTGAACGGTCGAACGTGATGTGCTTCTCGATGAGACGGCCACCGAGGGCGACCGCCGCCAGGGCCGCGGCGTGACCCGGAGTGTGGTCGGAGAACCCGACGGGCACTCCGAACGCCGCGCGCAGCGTCACAACCGCGCGCACGTTGGCTGCCTCGAACGTGGCCGGATATGCCGACGCGCAGTGCAGCAGCGCGATCTGTGTTGCCCCGGCCGCCCGCATCGAGCGCATGGCTTCGTCCACTTCGCCCAGGTAGGCGGCGCCGGTGCTGACGACGAGGGGAAGCCCGGTGGCGGCGGCCGCCTCGAGCAGGTCTGTGTATGTAAGGTCTCCCGACGCGATCTTGATCACGGGCATCCCAACGGCCACGAGTTCCTGGAGGGCGAGCAGGTCGAACGGCGTGGCCGCGAAGTGGACGCCACAGCGGTCCGCGGCCGCCTTCAGATCCGGATACCAGGCGGAGGGCAGGCTCAGGTGCTGGAGGGTCGCATGGCCCGGGTGCGTTGGAGCGACCAGCGTTTCTGCCCGGAACGATTGGAACTTCACGCAGTCGGCGCCCGCGCCGGCCGACGCCTCTATGAGTCGAACGGCTTCGTCCAGGGAGCCATCGTGATTCGAGCCGATCTCCGCTATGACATAAGTGGGCGCGTCATCCCCGACATGCCGCCCACCGATGGTGATCATGCTCACAGGCTCAGTCCTGTCCGAAGCGCGCGACGGCTCAAGCGGATTCTCGCATCGGTCTGCATTAGGGGGTCCAGGGCTCCTGGTGATTGGGGATTGCTCGCGGGAGCCGCAGTCTCAACCCGCTCTCCCTGTCTGCACGGCAGCGATACCATGATAAACCAGACAGCCTGAGGTATGCCGATTGCGCTCCTGCGTACAACACCCAGCGGGCGGCCGGGCGCATCGCCAAACGGCCGTTCCGTCGGTCGCTGTTCGTCGTGGAGGACATCGGGGCCGTATCATTGCCCCGGAGGCGTCACCCAGATCCCACGAGAGCAGCGTCCTCCCTTATGTCGGAGATGTTTGGTTGGATCCGCTTAGGCCGTACTTTTCGGACACACTGGGTTGGGGAAACGGCTACCAGGCCGACCTCGTATTCGCCTTCCTCAAAGAGGCTGCCGCCGAAGCGGGGAGCGGCGGCGTGGTACTGGACGCCGGAGCTGGCTACCAGCGCTACAAGCCGTTCTTCGACGAATCAATCTACCTGGCACAGGAACACCCGGTGGCCGGAGAGCTAAACAAGGGGATCCAAGAATATGACATTCTCTCTGACGTCAAAAGGATTCCCCTCCAAGAAGGCTGCGTCGATCTCGTGCTGTCGACGAGCTCGCTCGAGCACATTGAACGCCCTGATGAGTTCTTCGCGGAGGCCTATCGGGTTCTTGCTCCTGGTGGGGCGCTCTACATCAATGTGCCGTTCGTTCACCCGGAGCACGAGACCCCGTTCGACTTCCAGAGACCCACGCGCTATGGGCTGAGAGGCTACTACGAGCGCGTCGGGTTCGAGAGAATATCGGTTCGACCATCGAGTTCTTCGACGGAAGCGGCGTATTTTCTGCTCTATGCGATCAGGGAGGACTCCCAACGGCCGAGAAGGTCCGTGGCAACGCGAGTATGGATGAAGCTCTTGCGTGCATCCTTTAGGATCCTGTACTGGTCACTAAGACGAACTTTCGACAGGGGACCGAGGGAGAGCACCACTTTCCCAGTGGGCTGGATTGCGAAAGGGTATAAGAAGGGGGAACGT
>DATCGT010000247.1:0-9137 GCA_036508775.1 Tepidiformaceae bacterium
CAGTAGAGGATGTGCGTATGGTGAGCGTCTCGAACCGCGACTGGGCCTCATCCCACGGACCCGCCTCGCCTTCGAAGAAGGTGCGGATCGCGTCCTCGGGCGTCGTCCCGTGTCGCAATGTGACGTGGAGCAGCTCCGGCACCTCCCCAGGTCGGAGTAGAAACGGAAGCGCTCCCCACCAGCCGTGATGATCCGCGCCTCCCGTATCGGCATTGCGTGATTGTACTGCAATTAGCAGTACATTTGCCCCCGGCGCATGTGAATCCCGCGGATTCGCCTCGGCTGGCCGACAGGGTCGGTCCGCTCCCTCATGGCGGCGGGGCCTTTGGGGGTACCCGGTCGAGACTGCGGTGGAGGCCGTCGACGAGCCAGGGGAAGGAGCGGTAAGCACGAAGGAAAGGCGCGGTAGTCCGGCGGTTCCGGACAGTACGTTACTACCGTACAATTAGGTCATGCCTCAAGAATCCGAATCGCTTTTCCGCTTCCGCAAGGCCTACTGGCAGGTAGTCCGGGAACTCGACACCGAGCGCCTGCGTGAGTGGGAGCGGTCCCATCTCACGCTCCCGCAGCTACGGGTACTCTTCCAGATCCGCCGGACGCCGGGGATCACCACAGGTGAACTCTCCCGCACGCTCGGCGTGACGGTATCCACGACCAGCGGCCTTGTCATCAAGCTTGCCGATCGTTCGCTGGTGCGCCGCGATTCGGTCGAAGGCGACCGTCGCCAGTCCGGGCTCTTCCTCACCGAGGAAGCCGAGGTCCTCGTGAGCGAGATCTCGGAGGCGTGGCGGCCCTTCCTTGCCCGCGTTGGCGAGGCGCTCGGACCCGACCTCGAAGCGGTAACCGCAACCTTCGAGCAGGTTGCTGAAGCGGCAGCCAGCGTCCGGGAGACAGCCGAATCCGAGCGGAGCGAGATCGCCGTCCCATGATCAAGGAACGCACGAAGCCCTCCACTCGCCAGGCGATCCGGGCCCTGAAGAACTACAACTACAGGCTCTTCTGGGGCGGCCAGGTCATCTCAGTCACTGGCACATGGGTGCAGCGCATCGCCCAATCGTGGCTGGTCCTGCAGCTCACGAACTCACCACTCGCCCTCGGCACCATCTCGACGGTCCAGTTTGCGCCGATCCTCTTCTTCAGCCTTTTCGGCGGCGTCTTCGCTGACCGCCTGCCGAAGCTGCGCGTCCTCGTCGTGACCCAGAGCATAATGGCGACCCAGGCCCTCGTGTTCGCCCTGCTCTGTGCGTCCGGCCACATCAATCTCCCTGAGATCTATGTTCTCGCCGGTATCCTGGGCGTCGCGAGCGCCCTCGATCAGCCGACCCGACAGGCGTTTCTCTCTGAGATGGTCGGCAACGAGGACCTCCCGAACGCCATCGCGCTGAACTCCATTCAATTCAACGTCGCGCGCATCATCGGTCCGGCGCTCGGTGGTGTCGCGATCGCCGTCGTTGGCATCGCGGGCTGCCTGTTCATCAATGCCGCCAGCTTTTTTGCCGTAATCGGCGCAATGCTCCTCATGCGCAGGTCCGAGTTCTACGCTGTACCGCCGCGCATCCAGGGCCGCGTCCTCGGCCAGCTCAAGGAGGGCGTGCGGTACGCGCTCACAACGCCTGAAATCACGCTGATCATCATCGTTCTCGCGATCGTCGGAACCTTTGGCTACAACTTCACGGTGATGCTGCCACTCATCGCGAAATACCTCCTCCACTCGGGCCCATCGGGATTCGGCCTGCTCACCTCGACCATGGGAGTCGGGTCGGTGTTCGCGGCGGTGGGTGTAGCTTCATCAGGTGCACCCTCACGCACCCGCCTGCTCGTAGGGGCGACCGGCCTGACCATCTTGCTCTTCGCACTCGCCTTCACCCACGCCTGGTGGTTCGCGATCCCGGTGGTCACGGCACTGGGCATCTCAAGCATCCTCTTTCAGACCACCGCGAGCACGCGCCTCCAGTTGCTAGCACCCCCGGCGATGCGAGGACGGATCATGAGCATCTACCAGCTCCTCTTCGCGGGCACGACCCCTATAGGCGGCGCGGTCTTTGGCTGGCTGGCCGATAAGGGTGGCGTCGGCCGGGGAACAGCCATCATGGCGATCCTCTCCGGCTTCGGTGTCATTGCCGGTCTCGCCTACCTCCGTTTCGGGAGCCTGCGGAGATTGCCAGCCGCCGAAAGCCCAGCGGAAGCACCGCGCGGCGAACAAAGCGCCTGACCGTCAGTTAAGCCCGAATCCACCGAAGGTCTGACTGGGTGCGGTCACTGAGGGGTGGAACGGGCGTTCTTTCGTCAGAGCGAGCGGTCGTGACGGGGAATGGGTGCCAAATTCGCCATTCTGGCGGGCGGTGACGACCAGAATGGGCGGCGGATTGAGGGGACCGGTGCTGACGAGCTGAGTCGCGGGCAGGCTGCGAGAATCTGTCCGGGCGGAGGCTCGGGTCGCACGAAGCCGGATGCCAGCACGTTGGTGTCGAGTACGACAGTGGTCACGCCTTGCGGGTAGCATGCGCGGGCTTCCGGCGTGATTTCTGTCGCGCCTGTTCAACGGCTTTAGTTACCTCCCGGTCCACCTCCGCAATAGACACGCCCTCGAAAGCCGCCCAGCTTTCGTCGAGTGCCCGGAAGCGCTCGTCGCGTTCTTGTTCGAGTAGCGTCAGGCGGGCGAGGTCTTCGGCGGAAACCAGGGCGGCGACGGGCACACCGCTTTTCTCGACAATCAGCCGGGTCTCTTTGCGGAAGACCTTGTTAAGCAATTCGCTCCAATGCTGTCGTGCGTCAGAGGCGGCGATGGTCTGGGTCAGTGGATGATCGTGCTCAGGCATCTCAACTCCAGGCGGCGTGTCGTACTATATTGTACGATATCGTACGTCAGAGTATGAACATGGCAGCGCCATCAGTCTCGGCGCTCGCGTCGTCGACCGAGCCGCGGCGGCTATCACTGGGGTGCCCAAACCAGGCAGGAGCCGAGGTTCGCGGCTAATCGCGCCACTCCTTAGACTCGAAGGGGACGTGCGTCAGTGACCTGTTCGTGTCCAATCCCGCCGAAAAGAAGCGTGAATGGACACGATTGGCCGGGATGAGGCTCCAACGGGAAGGTTCAGGACTGGACATAAGAGGGCCATCGGTCCCTCTAGATGAAGGCTCTGATGCCCTTTCAAGACGGAGATCGGGGGTTCGAATCCCCCACGCGCTACCAGTATTTCATCCCACAAATCGTGCATGAACAGCAGATCGCCGGTCCACGCGGTGCGTCCTGAGTTTCATGCTGGAGGTTCGAATGTCCGAAGAGTTGGTACGTCAGTTAGAGCCGATCTTCAAGGCGACGTCGGTTGCGATCATTGGTGCGAGCAAGGACCAGTCCAAATGGGGCGGCAGGACGCTGAATCGCGCCCTTGAATCGGGTTTTCGTGGGCCGATTTACGCCGTGAATCCCCGTGAGACCGAAATCGCCGGGCTCAAGGTGTACAAGGACGTACAGGACATTCCCGACCCGGTCGACCTGGCGGTCTTCACCATCCCGGCAGAGCTGATGCCAAAGGCGATGGAAAGCTGCGTGAAAAAGGGCGTGCGTGGCGGCGTCATCATCTCGGCCGACTTCGCCGAGACCGGCGCTCACGGGCGTGAACTCCAGGAAGAGACGGTACGGATCGCCCGCGAGGGCGGCATCCGCTTCATCGGCCCAAATGGCAATGGCATGTGGACCGCCGCGGTCAATCTCAACATCTCGCCGCTGCCGACGCCCGCGCACGGTGGCCTGGCATTTATCAGCCAGAGCGGGATGTTCGGAGGCGCGGCAGGCCGGGCTGCCCAGCTGGGTGGGTACGGCCTCAGCATGTTTGTAAGCATGGGGAACCAGGCTGACATCACCGTGGCCGACTACGTCGAATATCTCGAGCAAGACGATTCGACGAAAGTCATCGCGCTCTACGTCGAAGGATTCAAGGACGGGCGCCGGTTTGCGGAGATCGCGAAGCGGGTCACCCAGAAGAAGCCGATCGTGATCCTCAAGGGAGGCCGCTCGTCCCAGGGGGCGCGCGCGACACTGTCCCACACCGCCTCGATCGCCGGCGAAGACCGCGTGTTCGACGCGATGTGCAAGCAGACCGGTCTTATCCGCGTGTATCAGCTCGAGCACCTCTGGGTCGCGGCCCAGGCCCTGCTTCGCCTTCCGATTCCTCGCCAGGGACGGGTTGCGATAGTTGGAAATGGCGGCGAGAACGTCGTGGGCGTCGATACGCTCGTCTCCCTCGGGCTCGAGGTGCCGGAATTCCACGAGGAAGACAAGCTGGCACTGAAAGAGATGCTCCCTCCCCACGCCCCAATCCCACAGAACCCGGTCGACTTCGCGGCTGGCGCCTTTGGTTGCGAGGAAGAGGTGGCCGTGCTCGAAAAGATGGCATCGCTCGACAACATCGATGCCATCATCACCGGGCCGCCTCGCGGTCAGTCGATCCACGTACGCGGTCTTGCCGAGCAGAAGAAGGCTGTCATCACCGCCCTCGACCAGTTCTGCAAGATTCCCGAGAAATACGGGAAGCCGCTGCTCGTCCGGTCGATGGGCACCGACAGCCTCACCAAAGAAATGCTCCGCGCCGCGAAGATCCCCATCTTCGGCTCGACCGAGGAATGCGCGCTGGCGATGTCCGCGCTCTACCAGTACGGCCAGATCCACCGCTGGGACTAATCTTCGCTCGCGAGAGCGTTCAGCTCGCGGCATGCCGCGAGCGACGGTATCTGTAACGAGGGGGCCCCGCTGAAAAGCGGTGCCCCCTCTCATTTCCAGTCGATCCCGACTCGTCTCCCCCCCCCCGTGATCTGAGCGTTGGGCCGGGTCCCTGGAGCAACGCCTTTCCAGTGGGCTCCCTTACAGTGTGCACGGTCGAGAATCGCCTGTTTCGACGTCCGGGATAGCCCCGGAGCGGTCCATCTCTCGCGCCTCACGGAAGCCTGTCGTTCGCGGACGGGTCGTGACGAGTTGATGACAGTAAGGCGTAACTAACCCCATCTTTACGCTCGCTGCACAGTACTTGGCCCGTAACGGCGGACAGGGGTACAACAGCCACAGCAATATCGCGGATAGGAAGGGCCTATTCAAAGATACGTAACCTTCCGGTAAGCCGATCGCGATGGAAGCGGGAACAAGCAAGGTATTTGTAGGGGGAGGCCAAAAATGGCGGACGGCAATAATCTGTTCGACGAAGATCCACAGAAGACGAGTAAATCAGAAAAGTCTGAGAAAACTACGAACGATCAGCAGAAGCAGGGCCAGCCAGAAGGCGAGCGGTCGCCCTGGTCGCTGAGCCGCCGACGGCTCATAGCGGGCGCCGGTGCGGTCGCCGCCACGGGGGTGGTGGTCGGGACTGGAGCCACCGTCGCTGTCGAAAAGCTCGGCGGCGGCAGTTCGAACAAATCCACCCCAACCCAATCGAATGGCGTTACCTACGGCGTTCCTTCTGGCGAGTCCGTCACGGCGTCTGTCGTCCGGCTGAACGTCAATGGCGTGGATCAGTTCGTATCGGTCACGCCCAACCAGAGCCTTGCGGAAGTCCTGCGAGAGAACCTCGGGCTGACCGGGACGAAGACCGGCTGCGACCGGTCGGAGTGTGGCGCCTGCACGGTGCTGGTGGATGGCGTCCCGCACAACTCCTGCTCGCTGCTTGCGATTCGCGAGGACGGCAAGTCGATCATCACGGTCGAGGGGCTCGCACAGGGCACCACGCTGAGCACGGTCCAGAAGGCCTTCATGGACAACATGGGGTACCAGTGCGGCTTCTGCACCTCGGGCCAGATGCTCCAGGCGACGGCGCTGTTGAAGAGCAACCCGAACCCCGACGAGGCGGCGATCCGGCATGCGCTTTCGGGCAACCTCTGCAAGTGCGGCGCCTATCCAAACATCCTCGCTTCGGTCCAGGCAGCCGCGAAGGCAACAAAGGCTTAGTCGAGCGAAGGAGGGAAAAACGATGGCAGAGAACGCAAAGTCCGCAATCCGATATGTCCATGGTGAACTGGTCACCACTGATGCCCAGTTACTGCAGCGCGAAGCCGATTCGCGTGAACGCAATGGCATTAACCAGATCGAACGAGTCATGCGCGGCGAAGAGACGCCCGCGAACGTTGAGCGTGACCGCGCCCGCTTGTTGAACAAGGGCATCGCGCCACTGCCCGACCTGCACGCTGACCTCAAGGTCAGCCCGGGCGACGTGATCGGCAAGCCCGCTACCGACCTCCGGGCGCTCGATAAGGTCACGGGCCGCGCCCAGTATTCAGTGGACACGTATCCCCAGGGGATGCTTTACACGAGGGTGCTGCGGAGCCCGCTGCCCCACGCGAAGGTCACATCGATCGATACCAGCAAGGCTGAGGCATATCCCGGCGTGCACGGGGTCATCACGTACAAAGACGTGCCGACGACCGTCGCCCGGCCAGCGCTGACAGGCGAGCCAGCTCTCGTCGGCGAACCGGTCGCGGCGGTTGCCGCGGAAACGAACGCGATCGCCGAAGAGGCACTCGCCCTCATCGACGTCCAGTACCAGGCCCTGCCGTTCGTCCTGGATCCAAAGGAAGCACTGAAGGCTGGCGCGCCGCTGGTGCGGACCAACCTCGCCAATACCCCCACGAAGAACAACGCTGTCCGGGACCCGCAGTACTCCTACTCGCGCGGCGATGTGACCACGGGGTTCGCGTCGGCCGATCTCACGGTTGAGGTCACCGTCGACACGTCGTTCGAACAGCACGTCTGCATGGAGCCCCACAACGTCGTGGCGACCTGGGACCAGAGCATGCTTACCCTTGTTACCGGCACGGCCTACGCGCACGGCATGTCGAGCGGTGTTGCCGCGGAACTGGGCATCCCGATGTCGTCTATCCGCGTTGTCGCGACCGACACTGGCGGAAGCTTCGGTGACAAGACCGGACGCCATCCCTACCACATCACGGCGGCGCTGCTCGCAAAGAAGACAGGACGGCCTGTCCGCTACGAGCAGACTCGCAAAGACATCTTCATCGATGCGGGCCACAACTACCCCCTGTCCGCGACCGCGAAGCTTGGCCTGAAGAAGGACGGGACAATCGTCGCCCTCCAGGGCACGTCCTACGTAGTGGCAGGTGCTTATGGGACCGCGAACAACAGCGACGACTGGGAAGCCGCGACCCACACGTACAAGATCCCGAATGTGCAGGTGAACGGGCTTTCAGCCTTCACGAACACCGTCAGCACTTCGGCGCTGCGGTCGGTCGGTGAGGCCTCCGGGAACTTCATGACCGAGAACCTCATGAACCGGGCGGCAGAAGCGCTGGACATGGATCCGCTCGCATTCCGGCTTCAGAACATCGAAACCAAAGTCGACCAGATGACCGGTTTGCCTTACTCGAGTTGCGGCCTCGCCGAAGCTCTCCAGCGTGGCGCGGACCTGTTCAACTGGAAGGCTCGCTGGACCGGCTGGAAGAAGGGCGCTCGCGATCTCACCAAGCCGCAGAAGGGCGTCGGAATGATCGCCCTCGAGCTCGCAAAGGGCGCGGCAAGCGCTCCAATGACAGCGATCGTCCAGATCCAGACCGACGGCTCGATTCTCATCAACATCGGGGCCGCCGACATCGGCGGTGGCCAGCGCACGACGCTGAGCATGATCGCCGCCGAAGCCATCGGCGTGCCGCTCGACCAGGTCAAGATCAATTCGATGGATACGATGGCCGGGCCCGACTCGGGCGGAAACTTCGGCAGTCGCGGGACGAAGTCCCAGGGGCTCGGTGTCCTGAACGCCGCCCTGGCGGCCAGGACGCTGCTGCTCCAGGGTGTCGCGGCGAAGTGGAATCTCCCGGCTACGACGACCGACATCGACATCAAGCAGGGCCTCGTCTTCCGGAAGAGCGACCCGACGAACAAGACCTTCCAGATGACCGTCCAGCAGGCGGCCAACTCGGGCGTCGTCATCATCGATGACGCG
This sequence comes from Tepidiformaceae bacterium, assembly GCA_036508775.1. Lineage (GTDB taxonomy): Bacteria > Chloroflexota > Dehalococcoidia > Tepidiformales > Tepidiformaceae > JBGPOS01. Next base: position 7,941 of record DATCGT010000247.1, read on the forward strand.
CCGCGTCCCGCGGGTGGGACGATCGTTGGGACCTCGCGTATCCCCAACCCGACGGGATATTCCCAGAAGACCTTCGGCGCTGCCTTCTACGAGGTAGAAGTCGATCCCGGGACCGGTTACGTCACCGTGACCGAAGCGGTCCAGGTGCACGACGTCGGCCGTGCTCTCAATCCAACCTCCCTCACGAACCAGCTCCAGGGCGGGATGATGCAGGGCATCAACAAAGCGCTCACGGAAGAACTTATCTACGACGCGCCTACCGGAGCGATCGTCAACCCCAACTTGGACGAGTACAAGCTGCACATGCTCGATGCGATGCCGCTGAAGGTGCAGGTGGACTGGGTGGAACCGTACGACCTCATTGGCCCGTACGGTGCCAAGGGCATCGGAGAGCCACCTATCGTGGCAGCCGGCCCGAGCATCCACGCGGCGATTTACGACGCGGTGGGGGTGTACCTCAACCACATGCCGATGACGCCCGCGCGCGTGCTCACCGCGTTGAGCACGCCCAAAGCCTGAGCGAGGAGACATCAGATGCGAACGGTCAAATATGCAAAGACCACGAGCTGGAAACAGGCCTCCCAAACGCTCGCGAAAGACTCGAAGGCGCGGGCGATCAGTGGTGGCAGTGACCTGCTTGGAATGATTAAGGAAGACGTGGCGGGCAAGGGCCTGCCACGTTGGGAAACGCTGGTCGACATCCGCACGATCCCGGGCAGCGACTCCATCACGTACAGCGGTTCGAACGGGCTCACGCTGGGCGCGATGGCTACGCTGTCAGCGATCGAAGCACACGCGGACATCCAGAAGAACTACCCCGCGCTTGCGAAAGCTGCCGGCGCCGCGGCGTCACCAAACATCCGCAACGTCGGGACTATCGGCGGGAACGTAAACCAGCGTCCCCGCTGCTGGTACTTCCGAAACACGGAGTTCGACTGCTACAAGAAGGGTGGCACGGTCTGTTTCGCGGTGGCTGGTGATAACACCTACCACGCCATCCTCAACGGCGAGCTTTGCAACATCGTCCATCCGTCCGACACGGCCCCCGCGTTGATGGCGCTGGGCGCCAAGGCGGTCATCAGCACGGCATCGGGCGGTGAAAAGACCGTCGCCATGGACGCCTACTTCACCGGTCCTCGCGTCGACGTCCTTCGCGAGAACGTCCTGAACCAGGGCGACCTCCTCAAAGAAATCCAG
>DATCGT010000248.1:0-5354 GCA_036508775.1 Tepidiformaceae bacterium
TACACCGTGGGGTGCGTCCTGCGGCCCACCCGGCCCGGCCGCTGGGAGGCAGTGGAGTCGAATGGGCGGCTACGGCTGCGGACGAGCACGGCTGCGCTCTTGCAGACGCCATCCCAGACGACACGTTACAGCCGGGTGGACGGTTGGGCGGTTCAGCCTTCAGAGCGGAATGGGTGGCCGGCTTGGTTCGGAATATGCACAAGTATGCCGTGCCTTGCCGTGACGAGGTCGCGCCCCGCCCATGGACTGGTAGACTGGTAAGATGACGCACATGAACGAGACCGCAGAGATGAAACCAATGGCGCAGCCGAACGTCACCGCTGCGTCCTTGCGCCCCATCCGGATGTGGCGTCACTTCCACGCCGAGCGCCTGCTCATACAGCAGTTCGCCTGGCGCGACGCGATGCAGCGGTACAAGGGCTCCTACCTGGGTATTCTCTGGTCCCTGCTCGTGCCGTTGATGATGCTGACCGTCTACGCATTCATCTTCAGCGAGGTCTTCAAGTCGCGCGGGTTCGGAACCATTGCCCACGAGTCGAAGGTGGATTTCGGACTCACCCTCTTCTGTGGATTGATCGTCTTCAACGTCTTCGGCGAGACTGTTCAGCGTGCCCCCGGGCTCATCGTTGGCAACCCCAACTACGTGAAGAAGGTCGTGTTTTCCGTCGAGACGCTGCCGGTGTCGGCGCTGGGAACGAGCCTCATCAACGCTGCGATGAGTGTTGCCGTCCTCCTGGTAGGATGGGTGATTTTCCACCACTCGGTCTCATCGACGATCTGGCTCTTTCCGCTCGTACTGCTGCCTCTCTGCCTGCTCTCGCTCGGCTTGTGCTGGATGCTCGCCGCGCTCGGGGTCTTTCTGCGCGACCTCAGCTACCCGGTGACCGTTGTCCTGCAGATAATGTTCTTCATGTCGGGGATCTTCTTCCCGTTGTCAACGGTGCCAGCTTCTTATCGCGGACTGATGCGCCTCAACCCCCTCTTGAGCATCCTCGAAGACAGCCGCCGGACGCTCCTATGGGGGATGGCGCCCGATTGGAAGTGGTGGGTGCCCGTGACGCTCGCGTCCCTGCTCGTGTTCGAGCTCGGCTACTACGCGTTCATGCGGTCCAAAAAGGCGTTTGCAGATGTCGTCTAAGCGGGGTAACCTGATCACTAGCGTCGACGGGGGGACAGCTGTCGCCCCTGTTGCTTCGGAGTCCGTCTCGGACGATGAGCAGCTCACGGTAGTGGCGAACGACATCAGCAAGGCGTACTTGCTCTGGGACAGTCCCAGGGATCGCCTCAAACACCCCCTGCGCGCGGCCCTGAGCCGCTGGCTCCCCATCCGCGAGAAGGCCTACTACCACGAATTCTGGGCCTTGCGCGACGTGAGCCTGGAGCTTCGCAAGGGCGAAACGCTCGGCATCATCGGCCGCAACGGCAGCGGCAAGAGCACCCTGCTGCAGGTCGTCTGCGGCACGCTGACGCCTACCCGCGGCGAGGTGTTCACGCGCGGCCGTGTGAGCGCTCTTCTTGAGCTTGGCTCCGGGTTCAACCCCGAGTTCACGGGGCGCGAGAATGTATACATGAACGCGACCATTCTCGGCCTGTCCAGGAGCGAGATCGACGATCGCTACGCCGACATCGTCGCTTTCGCCGACATCGGCGACTACATCGACCAGCCGGTGAAGGCATACTCCAGCGGAATGTTTGTGCGTCTCGCTTTTGCCATCGCCGCCCACGTGGATGCCGACATCATGATCGTCGACGAGGCGCTGGCGGTTGGCGATGTGTTCTTTGGCCAGAAATGCATGCGCTTCATGCGCAAGTTCAGGGAACGCGGCTCGATGCTCTTCGTGAGTCATGACACCGGCTCGGTCATCAATCTCTGCGACAGCGCCATATTGCTGGAGAACGGAGCAGTCAAGGCGCGCGGCTCTGCCAAAGACGTCTGTCAGCAGTACCTCGAGGACATGTTCGCCGCGCGCCAGACCATCGACGGTGTGTGCGAGCCTAATCAGGTCGCGATTGCTCCCGAGGTGGATGCGGTGGACACGGTCGACCAGCGGCAGCAGTATCTCAACGTTTCGCAGTTCAGGAACGACATAGAGTTGTTCGAGTTCGATCCTGGCTCGGAGGCCTTTGGTTCGGGCGGCGCCCGAATCGTGAACGTGAGCCTGTGCGACGGTGGCACGCGAGCCCCCCTTTCCTGGATCGTGGGTGGCGAGCGAGTGACCGTCGATGTGGAGGCCGTCACCGAGAGGAGCCTGAGTCAGCCGATCCTCGGCTTCATGGTCAAGGACAGGCTCGGCCAGGTCCTCTTCTCCGACAACACGTACCTGACCTACCGGGAACACCCGCCGGGCTTACGTGCCGGGAGCGGCTTTCGGGCGCGATTCACGTTCCGCATGCCGGTGCTTCCCGTGGGTGAGTACTGCATCGCTGCATCGGTTGCCGACGGCACTCAGCTGGAGCACGTGCAGCACCACTGGGTCCATGAAGCACTCGTCTTCAGGTCGCATTCGTCCAGCGTCTGCACCGGTCTGATGGGTGTGCCCATGGAGAGCATCGTGGTCGAGAGACTCCAGACAGAGGGAGACCGATGATCGACTGGACGATCGTGGACGAGTTTCATCGCACCTACTATGACGAGCCGGACCGCACCTTCAACGACACCCGCTGGCTCGGGGTCGCCGCTCAGAAGTACCCAGCCGACCTCTGGGTCTACCAAGAGATCATCTGTGAGTTGCGCCCGGATGTAATCGTAGAGACCGGTACCAACTGGGGCGGCAGTGCGCTCTTCATGGCAAGCATCTGCGAGCTGCTCGGGCACGGCCGCATCGTCACCGTTGACATCTCGGACATGGCGCCCAGTCGGGCCACTCGGCCACAACACGACCGCATCGTGTATTTGACCGGATCCTCGACCTCAGCCGACGTGGTCGCCGAGGTCAGACGCATCGTCGAAGGCGCGGAGACGGTCATGGTCATCCTCGATTCGGACCACACGAGAGACCACGTGGTCACCGAGCTCAAGATCTACTCCGAGTTCGTGACGCCCGGCAGCTACGTGATCGTCGAAGACACCAACGTCAATGGTCACCCCGTCTTTCCCGCTCACGGACCAGGCCCGATGGAGGCAGTCGACCTCTTCCTCAAGGAGAGTCGGAGCTTCGCGCCAGATCGGGGACGCGAGAAGCACCTGGTGACCGCCAGCCCGAAGGGCTTCTTGAAGCGCGTCGTGGATGGTGGCACGGAGGCACGGTTGCTTGAGGCACAAGCCGTCGCGGATGCCAAGGACCGGGAAATCTCCGATCTCACGACAGACCTCCTCGAAGCACAGCGCGTGGGGGAGGCCCGCGGAGAGGTGATCAAGCATTCCGAAGCAGACCTCCTCGAAACACAGCGCGTGGTGGACGCTCGCGGAGAGGTGATCAAGCATTTCGAAGCAGACCTCGTCGAAGCACAGCGCGTGGTGGAGGCTCGCGGAGAGGTGATCAAGCATTTCGAAGCCCAGTACGGGCCGCTTGATGCGCCCAGACGGCGGGGAAGACGGTGACCGCCGCACCCACCCCACTGACGTGGGTGACTGAAGAGGAGCTGCGCTGCCCGCATGCCTCCCTTCTGTCCGTGTACGACGAGCGCAGCCAGACGCTCGAATCAACCCCGGATCAGTTCGTGCTCGTCAAGTCGCGACAGATGATCGACTGGTACCAGCACCGGTTCGAGGAGTCACCACCCGAGACGGTTCTCGAGATCGGCATCTTCAAGGGCGGCAGCGTCGTCTTGTTTGCGGAACTCTGGCGACCGCAGCGCCTGGTCGCTGTTGACATCCGGCCGGAGCCGCTTGAGGCGCTTGAGGAGTACATTCGCCGCAGTGGTTCTGCGGCCAGCGTCCGACCCGTGTACAACATCGACCAGGCCGATCGCCGTGCCATGCAGAACGTCCTCGACGAGCACTTCGGCGGCAAGCCGCTTAGCCTGGTCATCGACGATGGCTGCCACTACCTCGAGGAGTCGCGAGAGACGTTCAACAGCACGTTCCCGTATCTCGCTCCCGGGGGCACATACGTGATCGAGGATTGGGCATGGGCGCATTGGCCGGGCATGTGGCAAGAAGATGGCGGTCCCTGGCGAGAGAAGCCCTCGGCGACCTACCTCGCCCTTGAGCTGGCGATGCTCAGCGCGTCCAGGCCAGACCTCGTGCAGTCTGTCGAGATCACGCGAGATCTCATCGTCGTGACCAAGGGTCCCTGCACTGACCTGTCTGTCGACTTCGACTTGTCGTCGAGCTACCTCACGGCGGGTCGAGTCTTCGTCGAAGAGGGCTTCCCGTGCCCCGGGCAGGGGAAGTCGCGCGCTCTCAACGAGATGCGGCGACAGATCGAGGAACTCAAGGCTCATCTGTCCGAAGGGGAATCCGATCTCAACGAAGAGGGGGCCGCGCTGGACTCGGCATGCGCGACGGCGGCACGGCTCAATGAGGTGGTGCGAGCCATAGAGGACAGTCTCTCCTGGAGGGTGACGGCGCCGCTGCGACGGATCCGTCGACTGCTCCGCCCCTAGCTGCCTGCTCTGAACGCAGGGCGGGTTCTTGACATGCTCGCAGACAACCAACGCCCCGTCGCTGGTCAGCCGACGAGAGGGGGCCCTTTCCCCGGCCGAAGGAGTAAGAGTGTGCAACGCGGCCTGCGTCGATTTCGTCAAGCAGTGGATACGCCCCGAAGAGGTACGCGCCCGGGACATCATCGAGGTGGGCTCGCGTGACGTCAACGGCTCAGTGGGACCGCACATCGGAAGTCTGTCACCTCGCGGTTATGTGGGCGTCGACATCGTCGAGGGTCCACGCGTCGACCGTCTCTGTGACGTACAGGACCTCGTCTCGGTCTTCGGAGCGGAGAGCTTCGACGTCGTCGTCGCCACGGAACTGCTCGAACACGTTGAGGACTGGCGCGGCGCCATCGGCAATCTCAAGACGGTCATGCGTCCTGGTGGATCGATCTTCGTGACGACGCGATCGGTGGGATTCCCAAAGCACGATTGGCCGGGCGACCACTGGCGCTTCTCGATCGGGGACATGGCGCAGATATTCGCGGACTTCGACATCGAGGTGATCCAGCGAGACCCCTTCGATATCGGCGTTTTTCTCAAGGCGCAGAAACCGCAAGAGTGGATACCGCTCAGTCTGGCGGGCTACAACCTCTACAGAGTGGTGTAGGCGTGCATCACGACTGCGTCGACTGCAGACCGCGCAGGAACCACCAGCGCGCGTAGTAGGCTGGACGGCTGCGACTCCGCCACGCCCACTCTGACAGCCGGAATGCACCGCGGTCTACCGCACCTAGGTCGGGCAGCAATTCCAGGGCAGCCTC
>DATCGT010000249.1:0-2585 GCA_036508775.1 Tepidiformaceae bacterium
CGCGCGTTTCGCCAGACATTGTTGGACAATGAGATGCAACGGCAGAGTCCGCCACAGCGGAGGTGCAAGACCGATATGACGTTCAATCAGGCGGCACTTGAAAACGTGACCACGTGGTGCCGTGCCAGCCTTGAGCTTGCCTCCGAGAGGCGCGAGGCGCGGGCGCGGTTCTTTGGTGAGGATGACCCGCGTCCGGTCGAATAGTGGCCGGGAGCAGGCGAGGCCACCGGGAGGGAGCGCCGCTTCCTCGGGTATTTTCTCTTTGAATGCGAGCTTCCTTCGGGAGAGAAGCCCGTGGAGATAGCGATCCGGCGTCTCTACGACGGTTCTGATCAGACGGAGGCCCTCGCCGCAGTCGCCAGGACCAGGTTCGTCATGGGACTCGTGAGGAGCATCACGGGACGCAACGTCTACCTTCAACTCGAGGACGAGCAGTTCGAGGTACGGAACCCGGCATGGGCGGCGAACCTCGTGACCGGGACCGCCGTGTCCGCATACCTCGTCCCTGTCCGTCATGGCTACTGGATACCTGGCCCGGGGTGGGTCAATCTGCCATTCCAGCTCGGCCCCGGCATCCGTTCCCACCTCAAGTCGATGCAGTTCGATCAGATCAGCCTCGAACGGCTCCTCCAGTCGCGCAGCTCAGACCCCGATGAACCGCAAAGGCCCCCGCCTCCCGAAGACCTGACGCTGGGCGCGGCTGTCGACCGAATCACCGCCTGGGCGAGGGAGCACAACTGCCCGGCGCTGGTCCTCTCGAATGAGGCGTGGTCGGCGCTTGTGTGCAGCCACCTCGAGAATGCAGCGGCCACGGACTTCTACAAAGAAGTCCTGGACCTCTTCGGCTCCTTATCCTCTGAGGACGAAGCGAATGAGCTCGTCAGCCTCGCAAGCAACGTTTGGAACAACACCCCACAGCCAGACCGCGGCGGCAGAACGGCTAACGAGATGGCGCCACTCAGACCGCGACAGTGAGGGCCCGCCTTCACGTTCCGATTGAAACAGAATCCCGGGGGCGTCGCTGACAGAATGTGCCGCAAAGGCACCCTCAGTCTCTTGTCGTAGCCAGATTCCGATTGGGCGCAAGGACCCACACAGTATGCCCTCGGTGGCTCAATGTCTGGCGCGTCCCCGGCATCCACTTCTGCGCCTCTAATCGAGAAAGTGGCCACTCGTCGCCGACATCCATGGGACGGCGGACGAAGCGGCTGGTGGGACCGGGTCTTGGAGGAACGGTCTAAGTAGTCGGCACCGAGGTCGTGGTGGTCAATGCCGTCGCAGAGGGTGAGCTAACCCGAGGTGAGAATCGAGGCGGCGACAGCGACGATTGCCTTCCCGGGCCGTCGGTCGGTTTCGACCAGAGACGTCACAACTCGACAACAGGTCGAGTCGAGAGGTCACGACTTTCGCAATTGGCCTTCAGGAACGCGTTGATGTCAACATTTGCCCATCCTCCAGCGGATGAGAGGAACGCGTCGTAGTCGTCAGCGGTCTTTGGCGCGCGCCGCCGGCGGCTCACCCGCGCGCGAAGCGGAACGATCTTGGCGATATCCTCGCCCCCACGGCGCAGGACACGGGGCTCATTCGAGGCTCGCACTTCTTCGGCGAGTGAGACAAGTTCCGGCAGACCGCCGATATCGATAGGTTTGGCTTCGAATGCCATGGCTTGATGGTACCACCGAGGTAGAGCGCCCCGGCAGCTGCACCCCTGCATGGAGGCCTGGCGGAACCCGATGAGAGGAGCCACACAAGTCGGTTTATGCCGGTCCGATGTGAAGTCGTCGCCCCCAGGTGGGTGTCCCCGTTCGTGCTCAGGACCGGAACGAGGTGCGCGTCGAAGGTGTCGACGTCGACCCTGCAGATCGGATCGGATTGGTAATTCGCCGCTTGCGATGGTATGAACACGGCGAGATACAGTCTGAGTTGAAAATGTCCCGCTTCAGCCGTAATTCAGCACCTATGGTATTTCAATGGCGAGCGCGGTAAGCGGGATTTCCGCCGCTCATCGCGAAGACGTCATGGCGCTTAACCGTTACGGCGCAAACATCGTCTGCAAGGTCTGTTGCGTCAGAGCCAGCGTCTGCGGACGCACTACTCCTAGCCGCCTGACGAGGCGAACCCGATCCAGCGCGCGAATCTGGTCAAGCAGGATCAGCCCACGCTTGCCCTGGAACGTGAGCGGAACGCGAAAACCGGCAGGATGCGAACCGGTGGTCATGGGGGCGACGATCACCGTCCGCAGGTGGTCATTCATGTCGTCCGGCGACACCGCCACGCAAGGGCGGGTCTTCTGGATCTCGCTGCCGACGGGGGGATCGAGTTGGGCGAGCCAGATCTCTCCGATCTTCATCACCAGATCAGGTCGGCATCATCGGCGTTAGCGACCTCGGGCCATACCAGGGCGTCGTCCCCCTGCTCGGCCAGGCGTTTCGCATCGTCGGCCCAGCCCCCACGCGGATTGTGGCGCAGCGGCCGAATCTCGATCACGCCGTCATGCACCTGCAGGTCGGCCGTACCCTCAAGTCCCACCTGGGCCAAGATCGGCTTCGGGATGAGCACACCCTGCGAGTTCCCCATTTTGCGGA
>DATCGT010000250.1:0-3906 GCA_036508775.1 Tepidiformaceae bacterium
GGCGGCACACGATTGATGCGGCGACCAACGCCTGCACTGTCGTTGCCTTCGACCTCGATCCGGCCGAACTTCGCAACGCCCGGCGGCGGGTGCTGCGGAGCGATGCCTCGGGGCAGCTCTACGGTGAGGCAGCCTTCTGCCAGGGAGACGCGGAGCGGCTGCCCTTCGCGGATGCCACGTTCGACAAGGTGATCGCGACCGATGTCCTCGAGTGCGTGCTCGACGACGACCGGGCGCTGGCCGAGATCTATCGCATACTGAAGCCCGACGGGCGGGTGGTGGTCTCGACACCCCATCGCCGCGTTGAACGACTCCTCAGGCGGCTGAGCAGCCAGTACGGGCTCAGGCGTGGCGGCCCTGTTCGCATTTATCGCCGTCGGGAGTTGCGTGAGCGGATGCAGCGCGCCGGCTTCCAGATGGGTGACGAACACCGGAGCCATTCCTACCAGAGCATCTACTGGCTGATTCGCTGCGCCGGTGGCGTCGACCGTCCCGGCGCGCCCCTGACTCGCTTCGCCTCTGCCTTCATCGACTGGCATCTGCGCACGGGCAACCCCCTGTTCGAGGGCACGGAGGCGGTCTTCGACAGCGTCCTCCCCCGCGACGTTGTCATCTACGGGAAGAAGCCGGGGTAGAAGCCTCCTCTGTCCATTGCAAGATGCAACTCACTCGGCTATCGTCGCCTCACCAAGCAAAGCGCAGGTGAGCCATGACCCAGCCCTCGGAGCCAGCGGTCCGGTTCGATGTCGACGGCGGCGTCGCGACGATCACTCTCAACCGTCCCGACGAGATGAACACGATCAACGGCGACCTGTCGCGCGGGCTGATGGACGCCCTGCACCAGGTCCGGGACCGCGACGACATCCGGGTGGCGGTGCTGACCGGGAACGGGCGTGCCTTCTGCGCCGGGGCAGACCTCCGCAGCCGTGCCGATGGCCCCGCGGCGGGCGGAGGGCCTGCCAGCGTTTTTCGCACGGACGATGCGCCGGGCTTCACCGAGTTCGATGCGAAGAAGCCGATCATCGGCGCTATCAACGGGTTCTGCCTGGGCGGTGGGTTCGAGATCGCGCTGAGCTGCGACCTCCTGATCGCGAGCGAAGCGGCGCAGTTCGGGCTGCCGGAGATCACGCTCGGCTTCTTCCCGCTGGCTGGCGCGCCGGTGACGCTGCCGCGTTCGATCCCGCGTGTGCTGGCGAACGACATGCTGTTCACGGGCGAGCGCATCGACGCCGCCACGGCGCTCCGGTTCGGGCTCGTGAGCCGGGTGGTGCCGGCGGAGGAACTGCAGACCACGGCAAAGGCGATGGCGACGCGCATCGCGGGGTTCGCGCCGATCGCCGTGCGGGCGATGCTCGAACTGGTCGGGCGGCAGGGCGACCTGCCTATCGGCGATGCGCTTCGCTTGGCCTCGACGATGCGCTACGTGGTGGGTCTGACCGACGACGCGAAAGAGGGCCCGCGGGCGTTCGCCGAGAAGCGGCAGCCGGTATTCAAAGGACAGTAGGAGACGAAATGACACAGCCACAAAACGACAACGAAAGAGTTCGCGGCTACCTGGTCGGACAGGCCAATAAGCTGTCTTTGCCGGAACTCGTTGAGAAGGTTCGCACCGATGCCCTGCCGCTCCGGGAGGCCGCCGCCGCGATTCCGGCTGAGCGCCTCGGGGACCACCCGATCGAGGGCGAGTGGTCGGCCGCGGAGGTGTGGACCCACATCCTCGACATGAACGAACACGGCGCGAGGTCGGTTCCCGCGATTATCGCGCGGGGGGAGTTGCCGGAGCGTGCCCGCGACACGATCAGCGGCGAGACCCGTGCGGGCCTGAAGACGGGGCAGCAGTACTACGAGGTCTTCCTGCTGCGGCGCGAGGAGCTCCTCGCGCGGGTGTTGCAGGCGAAGGGGGATGAACACCTGGACGTGAAGATCAACCACTCCATGTTCGGCGACCTGAACTGGCGCGAGTGGCTCCTGTTCATGCGGGTCCACGACCTCGACCACCTCGGGCAATTGCGGAAGATTGCGGCCGCGCTGGGAAGCTGAAGAGGAGTCAGAGATGGTGAAGGTATCGATCGGTTTTGGGGCCGGGCGTGGTGGCTGGCGCGAAGCAGTGAGCTGGGTGCTCGAAGCCGAGCGGCTTGGCGTCGACAGCGTGTGGTCGGCCGAGGCCTGGGGCTTCGATGCAGTAACGCCGCTGGCGTATCTCGCCGGGCAGACGCAGACCGTCAAGCTCGGCACGGGGATCATGCAGGCGGGCACGCGAACGCCGGCGGCAGTCGCCATGACGGCGATGACCATGGAATCGCTCTCGGGTGGTCGTTTCATTCTTGGACTTGGCAACAGCGGGCCGCAGGTGGTTGAGGGGTGGCATGGGATTGATTTCGACCGGCCGGTACAGCGGCTTCGCGAGATTGTGGAAATCGTCCGTATGGCGGCGAGCGGGGAGCGCGTCAACTACGCCGGCAAGATCTACACCTTGCCACGCCCGGGTGGCGAGGGGCGCGCGTTGAAGTCGAGCGCGCCGCCGGCGCAGATCCCGATCTACCTCGCGACGCTTGGGCCCCGGAGCCTCGAAATGACCGGCGAGATCGCGGATGGCTGGATCGCGTCGTCGTTCATGCCCGACCACGCCGAGGCATTCTTCGAGCCGATGCGTCGTGGCGCCGAGCGGGCCGGGCGGTCGTTCGAAGCTATCGCGAAGCATGGTGGAGGTATCGTGGCTTTCAGTGATGACCTCGACCGCCTGGTTCAACCGCGCAAGCCGGGCTTCGCGTTCGAAATCGGGGCGATGGGTTCAAAGGATCACAACTTCTACAAAGAGGCCTATGCGCGCCAGGGCTATGCCGAACTGGTTGAGCGCGTGCAGGCCCTGTGGCTGGACCGGCAGCGAGACGAGGCGGCGGCTCTCATCCCGGACGACTTTGTAATCAAGGCGAATCTGCTCGGGACCGACGACATGGTGCGCGACCGGATCCGTGTTTATCGCGACGCCGGTGTGACCACGATCAGTGCTGGCCCGGCCGGCGAGACCTTCGCGGAGCGAGTGGAAACGCTGGGACGCTTCATGGCGCTTGTAGCGGAAGTTAACGCGGAGCCGGCGGGTCGGGCGTAGCGCACCGCTCTTTGATGGGCCAGGTGGTCTTCAAGGGACAGTGGATATTCGGTCGGATCCTATGAGTGACTCCCCCGACGCGGGGCGGAGAGTCACTCTCTACACTCGGCCTATGACTTCTGAAGGGTTCTCCCCGACTCGCTCCTGCCCGCCGAGGTTGCACGCGCATGTGAAGCCGCCGGCGAGCGGAAGTTGCGCATGGACCTCATGAGCATGGTGGCGCTGGCCGGGCTGGCCGGTGCGTTTATTGCCCTCGGGGCGATGCTCTTCACGTCACCACCGGTTCGATCTTCGGGTACGGACCGACGCGACTGCTGGGCGGCACCGCCTTCAGCCTCGGGCTGATACTGGTCATCTGTGCCGGGGCCGAGCTATTCACGGGCAACACCCTTGCGGTGATGGCCTGGGCGAGCGGCAAGGTGCCGACGTGGCTGGTCCTGCGGGGCTGGACGATCGTCTTCGTGGCGAACTTCGCCGGTGCGCTGCTGACGGCAGTGCTGGTGTTCGCGTCGAAGCAGTGGAGCCTCAGCGAGTCGCAGGTGGGTGGCACGGCGCTGAAGATCGCGGTGGCAAAGGTGAACCTAGGTTTCGTCCAGGCGCTCGCGCTCGGTATCCTCTGCAACGCCCTCGTGGCGCTGGCGGCCTGGTTGAGCCTCGCGGCCCAGACCTTCGCCGGGAAGGTGGTCGCGATCGTCTTCCCGGTCACGGCCTTCGTGGCGGCGGGCTTCGAGCACAGCATCGCCAACATGTACTTTATCCCCATGGGCCTGTTCCTCAAAGGAAAGCCGGCGGTGGTC
>DATCGT010000251.1:0-2774 GCA_036508775.1 Tepidiformaceae bacterium
CGTCACGACGAAATCGCGTTGTACCAGCCTAAAGGTGCACGAAGTACCTGCCGCGATCAGTGCCGCGGTGACCAGCACGAAGATCGCTGCGTGTCGTTTGGGCGTGAATAGATTGTCCACACTTTTCACTTCGTCACGGGAGCCTCTCGTGACGCCGAGTATAGGGCGGCGAGGACAAGACTCTGTGTTACCGAGGCGGCGGACAGGCGGCACGATGAACCGATAGCGGCGAGCCCTTGGGGAAGACCATGGGCCATACCCGATGCTGCTCGAGAGGCAGGTTGCTCTGTTCGAAGTCGAGTCCGGTGCCCTGGATTGGGATTCCTGAAGAACGCGCGAGCAGGGCGCCCCGCAGTTCATCCGTGCACGATGGTCCAACCTGCGGCCCCTGTCGCCCGGATGCCCGAGAGACAGTCTCGACAGAGTCCGCCCGCAGCAGGTCGTCCATCAGGGCCTGCGACGGTGTACTGAAAAGGGGGGTGACTTCCCGAACGACCCGCCGGCGCATCGCAGAATAAGCAAGTCATGGGCCCGTCGCGCTTGCCACACGCTTCACAAAAGCGAATCCACCCAACATCAGCACCGAAGCCGCCGAGCAACATCCCGGCATTCGGCGAGTGGCCGCCAGGTCCGCACGGGAAGTGTTTGAGAGCCTCTTCGACCTGTGCGGCGTCTGTCATCTCGCCCTCCAGCGGACATTCTGGGATACGTGGCAGGGTCCATGCAACGAAAGGTGCCGGCGAGGAGAGTCTTCGGAAGTCATCCCGGTCGGGACATATCTGCGCTTCGTCATTGCGGACCGCATGCAAGTCGATCCATTGTTGCCTCCATGAGAGTGCTCACGTTCGACACCCTGCAGCGCGCGGAAGGCTCTTGAGATGGGGCCGGCGCTCAGCCTCGAGATCCACGACGTCGGGCCGGCACGCCCGCTTCGCCGATCTGCCTCTAGTTTCCCGGACCCAAACGAGGCCGACGCGAACGGTGCTGTCGCGATGCGGGGCGGCCTTGCCCCGGAGACGATTGTTGAGGCGTGCCGGCAGGGAATCGTCCCTTCGCCCCATCCCGACGAGCATGGCCTCTGGTTTTCGCCCGATCCTCGCGCGATCATCGTTCCCTGCAATCTGCATGTCTCCCGCCGGCTTGACCGGACTATTCGCTCGTGCGAGCTCTACGTATCGCTCGACGGCGCTTTCGAGCGAGTGCTCGGTGCCTGCGCCGAACGTGGGGACGGCAAATGGATCACGGCAGAGTACCGTCGTGCCTACCTGCGACTTCACGAACTCGGCTGGGCTCACAGCTTCGAAGTGTGGACGGTCAGTGGGGAGCTCGCCGGTGGCCTGTACGGCCTGAACGTCGGAGGCCTCTTCGGAGTTGAGTCGATCTTCTATGCAGTGCCTGATGCTTCGAAGATAGCGATGGTGGCGATGGCCCAACATGTCCAGAACATAGGAGTCACCCTGATAGACGTCCGAACGATGACGCCGCACCTCGGCAACATGGGCGCGGTTGCCATTCCCCGGTCTGAATATTTGGAGTGGGTGCGGGCAGTTTCGAGCCGCCAGGTTGCCTTCGCTGGTGGGCCGTGCGATCCGGGCCAAGTCCCTCTTGAGCACTTCGTGTCTTTCAACACATTGTTCTAGTCGGTAGCTCCCTTTCGATAGTCGTCTCGGGCTGACGTCGGTTGTCGACACGGGGATCGCCGTCCGGCGGTGGTGAAGGTAGACGGCGGTCTTCGGCTTCGCGTTCAAAACGATGTTGGGGGGCAGCCAAAGCTCGAGGTGAAGTCACGGGAGCGACCATCTAGCCCTGGTCGGTTGAGAGCCTCGCACAGCTTTCTGGTGGGCGAACGAATCAATCCGCACATGCGCGGCGCTGGCCGAACTACGTCAGCGGGTGGCTGGCGAAGCACGCCAAACCTCACCGCACGATGTCCTCATCGTGCCGTGTCTCAGGGACCCCCGACAACCCGCTAGGGCGCATGAGTGGAACAAGGCGAGCGAGAGCTGCCAGTCCGAAGGCAACGAGAGTTTCAGCGCCACTGGCTGCCTCGCCATCCACCGGGTAAGGCGCGATCCGCGGCAGTCCAGCCGGCAGTCGATTCCGCTGTTACCCTACCTCCATGACGAATCAACCCGACGGTGGTTTGAGACCCCGCTCAATCTCAATAGCCTTTGTGTCGACGTGCCCGCCCCGCCAGTGCGGCATCGCCACCTTCACGAGCGACCTGGCACGCTCGATTTTGGCCACCGACGCGGCGGCAACGGTGTCGTGGGCGGCCATCGACAAGCCCTGGCCCGCGCACGACTACGGGGCTGAAGTCCGATGGCGGATCGAGCAGGGCGATCCCGCGAGCTACCGTGCGGTCGCCGAGCAGCTGACCGCGTCGAACGTCGACGTCGTCGCCATCCAGCATGAGTTCGGGCTCTACGGGATGGAGAATGACGGGTTTGTAGACCACCTGGAGTCCTTCTTCGATGCCCTGCGCAAGCCCGTGGTAACGACACTCCACACTATTCTTCCCGAACCGCATTCCTCGCACCGCAGCGCACTGCAGCTGATCGGCGAACGCAGCGCAGCGGTGGTGGTGATGTCGAAAACGGCCAGGCGCCTGCTCGTGCACGAGTACGGCCTGCCGGAGAACCGCGTCCGCGTAATCCCCCACGGGGTGCCGCCGATTCCCCCATTCGACCGCGACGGCGCGAAGGCGAAGCTGGGGCTGGAAGGCCGCAAGGTCGTCGCGACATTTGGGCTGGTCGACCCCCGCAAGGGGCTCG
>DATCGT010000252.1:0-2737 GCA_036508775.1 Tepidiformaceae bacterium
GGAGCCCACCCGGGCGACGCGTTGGCGGAGCTTTCCTCTGATAGAGGCCGCGCTCGTAGATGTAGGCCGCGACGGGCGCCAGGGTGAGATAGCGGATCGTCTTGCCCGCCGCGATCCGCGCCCGGATGTCGGTGGAGTTGATGCCGATGCTCGGCATGTCGACCACCCGCATCCCTGCCTCAATCGTGGCCTGGTCTTTCCTTGCGACGACGATCGTGGCCAGCTGGCGGATACGGTCGGGCTGCTTCCAGGTGGCCATGTCGGCAAGAGCATCCGAGCCGAGGATGAGGATGAGATTGTCGTGGCCCTCGTCGCGGAGGGATTCGAGCGTGTCGACCGTGTAGGTCGGACCGGACCGCCGCACTTCACGGTCGTCGACGAAGAAGTGGCTGTTGCTGGCGGTGGCGCGGTTCACCATCGCGAGCCGGTCGCTGGCAGCGGTGACTGTCCGGCCACTCTTCTTCCATGGGTCGCCGGCGGGCAAAAAGAGGACCCTTTCGGCGCCGAATTGGGTGCGCGCGGACTCCGCGAGGACCAGGTGGCCGATGTGGGGCGGGTCGAAAGTGCCGCCGAGGAGGGCGAGGGGCGTGGTATCAGGCATTGGCGCCAGTTTACCTGAAGATCGTGCTGGCCTTCGCCGGGCGCAGGTGGCCTACCGCAAGAGCGTGGAATCCTGCCGAGGACCTGTGACGTGCGAAGGCTTTGTGCGACTCCGGCGGTGGTCACGAGGCAGTCGCGTCACACCGCGATGATGTCGTCGCGAACGAAGTGCAACCGCACCACTTTTGGAGTCTTGCCTTCCTCGAAGTGGCATCGAACGGCGTCCCGCACGCTGTCGTGAAGAGACCCGATGTCGTCGGCTTCCGTGAAGATCGCCTCGCCGAGGGCACGGGCTGTGTATCCGCCCTCGGGCGCTTCGGTGACCACGAAGATGAACTCGTCCAACTGCGCAGCCTCCGGGCCAATGATATATCGAGCACTATCACTGCGACTCTCACACGCCGATCATGCTCGCGGGAGACGCCGGAGGGTGGCCCGGGGGCAGAAGGAGACCAGTGAGCGGTTGGCGAGGCCTTCGTCTCCTGTTCGCCGGGATGGCACTGGCGTTGGGGCTCTTGGCCGTCGAGGCAGGCCGGGAGATTGCCCCGCGTGCGCTGGCGGCGCCGGCGGTCATCTACGCCGCGCCGAGCGGTACCGGGCCGGTGGGTGACGGCTCGCTGGCGCACCCGTACCGCATCCTCTGGATGGCGGGCACACAGGCCGGGCCTGGGACCACCGTCTACGTTCGGGGTGGCGTGTACCTGGCAGCCAACGAGTTCATCAGCGTGACGACGGGCACCGCGGCGGCGCCGGTCACGTTCAGTCCAGCCCCGGGCGAGCACGGGATCGTCGTCTCCGGGCAGCAGCTGGTGGTCGAGAACAACCAGGGGTGGAACCTCTCGCTGCGCAACACGGGCAATTCGAATCCGTCTGCCGGCGGGTGGGCGAGCGCGATGAACTCGAACCCGCGCGGCGACGGCACGCCTTCGAACGAGTCACCTTTCGCAACAACCTGGTGTACGACGCATGGGGCGAAGGCATCGGCATCTACGCGACGGACGGTGCGGCGGTATACGGCAACACCATCCACGATTGCTTCGGGATCAACATCTACCTGAGCCAGGCGCGCAACGTGGTGGTCGACCGCAACTACCTGTATTCGCTGAACGACGCGCACAACAAAAGCGGCTGGCGCGCGACGGGCATCACGATGGCAACCGAACCGGCGCCGTCGGGGCTGCCGAACCCCACCGTGATGCTTCAGCACATCACTCTGACCAACAACGTGATGGTGGGGACCGGCTTCGGCATCCTCTACTTCTACGCGGCCTTCAACATCGTCCCGGAGAACACGTACCAGGACCTGCGGATCTCGTACAACACCATCCGGGCGCCGCAGACGACGGCGATCCTGTTCCAGGCGGTGAAGAACAACTCGCTCCTGCCGAGCGGGGTCGTCGTGAGCGACAACATCATCGAGACGGGCGGCACCGGCCCTGCCGTCCTCCTTGGCAGCCCATCGGCGTGGAGCTTCGTGAACAACGACTGGCCGGGGGGCGTGCCAACAGGGGCGGTCGAGCCCGGGAGCTTCGCCGCCGACCCGCGGTTCGTGAGCCCGGTACTGGGTGGCCCGGTGGATGGGTTCCGGCTCGAGGCCGATCGCCGGCGATTGGTTGGGCGGCGCCGGTGACGGGCGTGACGACGGACTACGCCGGGGCGTCGCGGGACGCGAGTCGGCCGACCATGGGCGCGTTTGAGTACGCACCCTTCCGCTACCACATCTATGCAGCGCAGGTGACGCGCGCGACCTGACGCCACGAAGGTCGAGGGGACGAAGCTAAAAACCATGTTTCTTTGAGGACTCACCTATCGGGTTGAACAAGTGGCTCCCGGCGGTTTGGCTCATCGCTAGTGCGAAGAATGGCATCAGTTCCTACGAACTCGGTCGGTCAATCGGCGTCACTCAGAAGTCGGCCTGGTTCATGCTTCATCGTATCCGGCTCGCTATGCAGGCCGGGGAGTTTCGCCCCATGTCCGGCGAGGTCGAAGTCGACGAGACCTTCATCGGTGGCAAGGCGCGCTTCATGCACAAGGTCAAGCGAGCCGAGAAGATCAAGGGCACCGGTGGAATGGGCAAGGCGGCGGTCATGGGGCTGTTGGAGCGGTATGGCCCGGACGGTCACAGCGTTGTCCGCGC
>DATCGT010000253.1:0-6397 GCA_036508775.1 Tepidiformaceae bacterium
TGGGGTGGCCGAGAGGTAGCTGCTGATCTGATTCTGGAAGGTCGTGTGGTCGACCGTATTGACGGTAACCGTGACGCCCGGGTTAGCCGTCTGGAACGCTGCAACCACGTCGGCCAGAGCCTTCTTCGGCACGGCGTCCGAAAGGTTGGAGCCGAACGTAACCTTGCCGCTAACACCGGTTGCTGCTGAGGTGCTTGCGCCGGAGCTGGGCGATGCTGACGTCGACGCCGTGTTGCATGCCGCGAGGACCGCCGGCAGCACGGTGAGTCCGGCCGCGCCGATCAGGCCCGTCTTCAGTACTTGTCGCCTCGAGACCTGCCCGCCTGAGAGCAAGCCGGCGCGCTTGTCTTGATCTTCCATTAGAACGGTCACTCCTCCCTCCACGGCCGGGGTTGGCGATCGTGGTTCAACGGAAACCAACAGGACACGCCGATTGTCAGACCCGGTTGGCCTCGCTGTCAAGTGCTTTACATCGATAGTACGTTTGATAATGTTGGAACACGTTGACTTACGTGTCGGACTGCGGCAGGATTACGGTCATCGCAGGGAGTCGGATAGACACGCCAACGAGCGGAGCAGGATGGATTCCAAGCGGGTGGAGACATTGATGGAGGAAACGCCGGGTCTGGATGGTGCCGCCAAGCGGCCGGCACTGGCCAGACAGCGGCAGACCCAGATCCTCGAACGCGTCCGCGAGGAGGGGGCCGTTCGTGTCGCCGACCTCGTGCGTTCCCTCGGCGTATCGGACATGACCATCCGGCGCGACCTGGAACTCTTGCACGAGCGCGGCCTCATCGAGAAGGTTCACGGCGGCGCCACGGCGATAGAGGGCAGCTCGCTGTTCGAGCCGGGTTTCACCGTCAAATCGACGCTGATGCAGGTCGAGAAGACGCTCATCGCCGGAACCGCCGCCAGCCTGGTCACGCCCGGCACCGCAATAGCCATCTCGGCAGGAACGACCACCTTCGCGTTGGCCAGACGCCTGACCGACGTTCCCGGTCTGACAGTCCTGACCAACTCGGTCCCGGTCGCAGACGTCCTCTACAGAGACGGTCGCCCGGATCAGACGGTCATTCTGAGCGGCGGCGTCCGAACCCCATCCGATGCGCTCGTCGGGCCGTTCGCGGTCGATGTCATCCGGTCACTGCATGTCGACACGGTCTTCATGGGCAGCCACGGAATGGACTACAGAACGGGCTTCACGACGCCGAACATCCTCGAAGCGGAGACGAACCGCGCCCTGATCGACGCAGGGCGACGCCTGATCGTTCTGGCCGACCACACCAAGTGGGGCATCATCGGCATCAGTTCGGTGGCACGGCTGGAGGATGCCGACACGATCATCACCGACAGCGGACTCGATGAAGGGGCCCGCAGCCAGCTGGCCTCGGTGGTGCGGCGGCTGATGCTGGTCGACATCGCAACGGGCGATGTTCAAACGATCGAGGGCAGTGGGGTCCACTCCATCCGTCCGGTCAAGCCCGAGGGGCGTCCATGAGCAAGGAGTCGACCGCACCCTTCCTCCTGTCGCAACCGCACCGGCGCTACAACGCCCTTTCCGGCGAATGGCTGCTTATCTCGTCTGAGCGGACGAGCCGCCCATGGCTCGGTCGCGAGGAGACGCCGCCGACCAGCGACTTGCCGGCGTACGACCCTTCCTGCTATCTGTGCCCGGGCAACGTCAGGGCTAACGGCGAGCGGAACCCGAAGTACGACTCGACGTTCGTGTTCACCAATGACTTCGCCGCACTCCAGCCGGACTCGCCGATTGCATCCTTCGAGGACGGTCTGCTGCGGGCTGAAAGCGAACGCGGCACATGTCTGGTCATCTGCTTCTCGCCGCGCCACGACCTGACCATGTCACGCATGAGCGCGGCTCAGGCCCGAAGCGTCGTGGACTTGTGGTCGACGGAGTCGCAGTCACTGGGAAAGTCTTTCGAGTGGGTGCAAGTTTTTGAGAACCGCGGGTCCGCGATGGGAGCATCGAACCCTCATCCGCATGGGCAGATTTGGGCCGGCAGTGCCCAACCTCGCGAAGCGGAGAAGGAGGATGCGACCCAGCGCCGTCACATGGAGGCCACCGGGCACGATCTCCTGCTCGACTACGCGGAGCAGGAGATAGGTGGGCCCAGGGACCTGGGAAACGACGATGACTGGCTGGTCGTCGTTCCGTTCTGGGCCGCCTGGCCCTTCGAGACGTTGATCATCCCGCGACGGCCCGTCTCCCAACTACCGGACCTCGACGAACGCCAGCGAAACTCACTCTCGGAGCGGCTGGTCCAGTTGCTCCGTGGCTACGACGGATTGTTCGATGAGCCTTTCCCATACTCGATGGGATGGCACCAGGCGCCGTTCGACGGCGTCGAGAGACCTCATTGGCAGCTCCACGCTCACTTCTATCCGCCGCTTCTCCAGGCCACGGTTCGGAAGTTCATGGTGGGCTACGAGCTTCTCTCCGAGCCGCAGCGCGACATAACCGCGGAAGATGCCGCGGAGCAGTTGCGGTGCGCGATCAAGGCCGCGACTCCCAAGGTCGCCCATCCGGGCGGCTGATGAGAACCAGGCGGCCCAGGCAAGAACAAAGAAGGAGAAGGAACTAATGGCTGGCCTTTCACCAGCGCACTTGCTGATTATCCTGATCATCGCCCTGATCGTCATCGGACCCGGGAAACTACCGGAGGTCGGCGGCGCAATCGGCAAGAGCTTCCGCGAGTTTCAGAAGGCGACCGGTGCCGTGCAAGACGCGGTCACGGGACCGGTAGCTGGGGCCCAGCCCCAGGCCCAGGCCCCGCAGACGCTGGCCCAGCCGCTGGCTCAGCCCTACTATGCCGCTCAGCCCGGTTACCCGGCGCCCGTCTATCAGGCGCAGCCCGGTTTCCCGCAGCAGCCAGGCTACCCTGCCCCAGTCATGCAGCAACCAGTGTCATACCAGCCGGTCGTGGGCGTCGTCGAGCCCGTGCACGGGCAGCCCGCTCCGACGAGCTACCCGCAGCAGAACGGGAACCTCTAGCTAACCCCCTCCTCCCCAGGTCGGCTGAGAGATCGTGCTCGAGGTCGCCCTCCCTTCTCTTCCGGTCTCGTGCCGCGGCTCTCGCTTCAAACGAGGGCCACGGCACGTGGCCGCATTATGCTGCGCACACGTCAGTCAGCCGAGGAGGCGGTGCTATGAACCACGGGCAGACGGGGAACCCTTCGACAGCCGCTCGCGCCGCCGCCTTGCGGGCCCGCCTCGATCCTGCCGGCAATATGCGCCTGATCCGCGCGCCCGGCCGCGTGAACCTCATCGGCGAGTACACGGACTTCAACCTGGGGTTCGTTCTTCCCGCCGCGATCGACCGCGAGGTCTGGATCGCCTTCGAACGCACCGAGCGCCCTGAGGTCGAGTTGACGTCGGTGGAGCTGAACGAGACGCGTTCGTTCTCGTTCGATGGGCTCTCCCCCAAGGCCGGGGAGGCCACCACCTGGATCGACTACGTCGCCGGGACGGCATGGGCTATGCGCCAGGCTGGGCTGGCTTTGCGCGGCTTCCGGGGCGTGCTCGACTCAACAATCCCAATGGGCTCTGGCCTGAGTTCGTCGGCAGCGCTCGAGATGGCGTCGAGCTTCGCACTCGCCGATCCGCGCGCACCGCGACCACCCGCCGCCGAGATGGCCGCGATCGCCCAACGCGGCGAGAACATCTACGTCGGGGTCAACTGCGGGATCATGGATCAGTTCGCAAGCGCGGCCGGCCGTGACGGGCATGCTCTCCTCATCGACTGCCGGGTCAACACGGCCACGGCCACGCCCATCCCGGCGGCACTCTCGCTCGTCGTCTGCGACACCGGTGCCCCACGCCGCCTCGGTACGGCGTACAACACTCGGCGTTCGGAGTGCGAGCTCGGCGTCCGATTGATCGCCGAGAGAGAGCCCGGCGTGAAGTCACTGCGCGACGTCGACATGGCGATGCTGGAGCGCAATCGCGATCGACTACCGGAGAACGTGGCGCGCCGCTGCGAGCACATCGTTCGTGAAGACGATCGGGTTATGGCCACAGTGGCAGCGCTACGGGACGGTGATCTCGAGGCCCTGGGACGGCTGTTCGCGGCGTCCCACGCTTCTCTGCGCGATCTACTCGAGGTCAGCTCGCCCGAACTCGACGTCATGGTGGAGATTGCCACGGCCGTGCCCGGGGTCATCGCCAGTCGGATGACCGGCGGCGGATTCGGTGGCTGCACCGTCAGCTTGGTGGCCCGTGGCGCCGAGAAAGCTCTTCAAGAGACCGTCCTTCGGGACTACCCGAAGCGGACCAGACTGGAGGCGAAGGTCTACCCGGTGTCCACCGTGGACGGCGCGGGCGAGGTCGAAGCTCCGTGAGGGACCATGATGCGGATCGAGCGGGCTCCCGCCGAACCGACCATCGGTCGGTCACGAAGTTCAGTCCTGAGCAGCGCATACTTGGCCTCGCGCTGGCACGAGAATGGCCGCCCGTGCGACTCGCGTTGAGGCGCGGCTTCAAGTGGGGCTGACATTGGATCCTGACGCAGGCATGCAGGGCGTTGCGAGTTCGGGGGCAGGCGCAAGGCCTCGCCGTTACCGACCACGCTGGCTTCACTTGCCGCCGCGCCATGGGAACGCCCCTCCCGAGCCCGTGCCGGCCGAGATGAGCCTGACCGGGCATCTCGTGGAGCTGCGCAACAGGCTCGTCATCTCCGCCCTGTCGCTCTTGCCGGGCACGCTCATCGGCTACATCTTCTCCGACAAGTTGATCGAGATCCTCAAGGCCCCGCTACCGACGAAAGATCCGCTCCAGACCCTGGATCTCACCGGGCCGTTCATGATCCACCTGCAGGTCGCTCTCGTCGTCGGTGTAATCGTGGCCATGCCGGTAATCCTGTATCAGTTCTGGCGGTTCATCTCACCCGGGCTGACTCCCCAGGAGCGGGCGACCGCGCGGCCGTGGGTGCCCCTGGCGATGCTTTTCTTCGCGCTTGGCGTAGGGGTCGCCTACTTCATCCTTCCCTACGCCTCCGGATTCCTATACGGCTTCCAGACCAAAGACATCCACCTGTTGCTGACGGCAGACAATTACTTTGGCTTCGTCACCATGCTCTTCCTGGCCTTCGGCATCGTGATGGAGTTCCCGATCATCCTCGTCCTGCTCTCGAAAGTGGGCATCGTCACATCCAAGCGCCTGCGCAGCTCGCGCCGCATGGCCGTGCTCGGGGTCGTGATCTTCTCCGCGGTCATCACGCCCGGTGCGGACCTGGTAAGCCCCATCGTCATGGCAGTAGTCATGTACGCGCTCTACGAGGTTTCGATCGTGATGATCAGGATGGGCGGCCGCTAACCGGGCGGAGCTTGGCGCCTGGCCGCGCGTCTTCGAGGCCGCCTGGTCGAACACCGACCTCCAAGGACCTGATCAACTCCCGAGAGGCGGTTCCGACTTCAGCAGCTCGGCGTATGGCGTCAGCACATCCGCATGGGGCCACGTTTCGCCCAGGACTTTGGCGAAGACTTCGTTCTCGCTTGCTGTGAGATACGGAACCTGTTCCAGCTCGCGAACTGTGGCCTTGATCAGGGCGTGCGGGAACCGCTTCCAGGGCTCTATGTCGTTCGCCACGTAGCCCTCGAACTCCAGATCGGCATACTCGGGGAAGTTCCACGTCTGCCAGGCTTTGCGGAAATCCTCGGCGTGGATCTCGAGCCAGGTCCCGAAGTTGACCGAGAAGCCGTCCGTCAGCTTGACCGGCATGATGACTCGAACGAAGAAGCCGATGCCCTTGATCGCCAGGAACGGGTCGTCGCCCCACGTCTCGAGCAGCTCGTCGCGAATCTCGAAGATCACGTCGGGCAGCCCGAAGGTGATCGACAACGGGCGACCCCTCGGATCCGGGGCGATACCGCAGCAGGCGCAGGGCTCGACCCCGGCCTTACCGCCGATCTTGACGCGGCTGGCGCGCGACACGTTCGACTTAGTCATCTCGGAGGTAGTCCTACCTTCGCTATTCAACACGGTTCGGTGTCGATTGGTATGCAATGGGGCTCGGCTATATGGTACTCAGCCGACCAGGTCCAGGTTCGCGATGCTGGCCAGGAGAGTCTTGATTCCGCCACCGTGCGAAAAGGCGATCGTGACTTCCTCGTCGTTGCGGGTCAGTTTGGAGGTTACGACGATGCCGTCGCCGAAGCGGGCGTGTCGGACCCGGTCCCCGTCGCGGAATTGGCGCTCGCCCGGGATGCGGGGCCGGGCCACAGGGGTCGGCCGCGGCGGTAGAGCCGGCCGGTCCGGGGCCTCAGCCCAGGGATCGGGCGCCGCGGCGCCGGGCCCGCGGCCCGCTCCGTCGGCGCTGACTGGCGGGACCTGCAGGCTGCCCGAGCGCGCCCCGGAGCTGTAGGCGTCGCGGCGCGCACCGAG
>DATCGT010000254.1:0-3514 GCA_036508775.1 Tepidiformaceae bacterium
CTTCGCGACCCGCCTATCCGGAACTTATCCGGAACTTGTTTTGGCGTCCGCTACGTACTGACCATGATCCCGGCCCAGCACTTGCACCTCATGAACCGAAGATCGCTTGTCCTGAGCGGTCAATGTCTTCAGAGGAGCAGATCATGACTGACATTCACGATCGCGGTGTTAAGAACGAGGTCAAGGGCAAACTGAAGGAAGAAAAGGGCAAGCTTCGCGGCATGGTTGGTAAGGCGACCGGCGACACGAGTGAGCACATCAAGGGTCGGGTTGAGGAGGCGAAGGGGAAGGTTCAGAAGGAATTCGGCAAGGGCGAGCGTAAGCTATAGCATTCGCTTCGCCGCTCGTAGTAGGTCGGGCCAACCCTCTTCTGGAGCTGCCATGTTTCTCGGAATTGCTGTGGTAATCCTCATCCTTTGGGCCTTGGGATTTTTCATCTTCCCCATTGCCGGTGGATTGATTCATATCCTCCTGATCATCGCAGTTATCGCGATAATCTGGCATTTCCTGAAGGGACGCAATACAACGACGACGCGACTGTAGCCGACGGGTTCTTAACCTGTCGAGTGAGCATTCTCCGTATGCGCGGTTAAGGTAGACGCGATGGCCATCGGGCGCAGACGAGGCAACACAGCCTCCGACAACTCGATGGTCCAGCGCGATGATCATCGGCGCGGCAGGACCTCGGCAGGGAAAATGACTTGGGCGCTGTCATGCACGTTGCGCATTGGCTTGTTCGCCTCACCGTAGAAGTGTTGGGCGTCGGACGGGATCGCCGCTGTGGCCGCGCCGGTGACGCACTGATCACGGCAGGCTCTCTGGTTTCCAGTCGCGGAGTACCGAGAGAGGAAGCCGGCGCAGCCCGATCCAATCATTCCGCGTCGCCCTCCAACTCACGCGTCATCTCGACCATCGTCCGCCTGAACCCCGCGCGGGCGAACAGGCGTTGCGCGGACTCGTTACGCTCTGCTGTGGAGAGCACGACGCGGGGCGCGCCCCGGGCCTTGAGCGCCACAAGCGTGGCGTCGAGCAGCATCCGACCGACGCCATACCCGCGATGGGCGGGATCCACCACGATGTCGTACAGCACGCCCGCCGGCCCGCGCAGCGACATGTAATCGCGCCCCTCCACGCCTGCGTAGGTGTAGCCGAGCACCTCGCCGTCCCGCTCCGCGACGAGGACGACGACGTTCGGCTCCTCGAGCTCCGTCCCGAGAAACGAGGCGTACCCGTGCTCTGTCTGCGGCGTGGCCGCGATGAAGCGCTCCGGGTCGAAGTCGTGGTGCATCCGGACGAGGAGCGCGCCGAGTCGGCCAATGGCCGGAAGGTCCGCGCGCGCTGCTGGGCGGATGCTGGCGGCCGGGGTGTCGGGTGGTTGCACGCGTATGGCTGCTGTGGGGTGAGAAGGCGAATCGGGCCGTCAGCGAGGTTTGGCTTGGTACTGTTCGTCGCTCACCTTCTCCATCGCAGCCGCAGCCTCATCGCGCGGCCTCCTTGATGACCTTCCTCGTTGGCATTGCGGTCGCCGGTTCGATGGCCAGGTCGTATCTCCCTCGCTTCGACAGGGGCGGGAAGCTGCACGCGCGGTGCCATGGTGAATCCGTTCTGATACGCTGGAGTTGGTGGAGGCGTCGATTCTCAGGTGGCACTGCCGCCAAGCTCGCGCGTCATCTCGATCGTCGTCGGCCAGAAACCCGCTGCCGCTTGTCGACCATCTGCGCCGCGCAAAGGGATGCCAGCCGCAATCCGGGGGTCAACTGATATGCCATTCCTGCGGCGCGCGTTGTGCGTTGACAGCCTCGACAGCGTGGAACCTGAGAGCGAGAACCTGAACTTCGATCCCGTGAGCTCTTACGCCGACATATTGATGGGAGCGAGGCAAGTCCTCGCGGGCAACTGGCGGGAAGGCCGCACGGCTGGCGGACTCGCTTTCGGCTACACCTGCCCGGATGCGGAAAAGTACCCGGACCAGTTCTTCTGGGATTCGTGCTTTCACGCGCTGACGTGGAGCCGAATTGATCCGCCGCGTGCGATGCGCGAACTTCGCTCCCTCGGCGCGTCCCAGCAGCCCTCGGGCCTGATCGGGCACACGACCTTCTGGAACGGACCGGCTCGCCCGTCGCGCGCCTTCACGTACAACCTGCTGCACCGACGCGCATTTCAGACGGCCACGATCCAACCGCCACTGCTCGGGTGGGTGTGGGCGGAGGTCGCGGAGCGGACGGGCGACGCGACGTTCGCGGACGAAGGCCGTGCGATCGTCGAGCGGTTCCACGAATTTCTCGATCGCGAGCGTGCCGACGCGGACGGCCTGATCGGTATCCTGCAGCCCGACGAATCCGGACTCGATGCCACGCCCATGTACGACCAGCCCCTTGGCTGGCGCAGCCATCCCAAGGTCGGCTTCCTCGCGCTACGCGCCTTCAACAAACGACGTGGTTTCGACTATCGGCGGGTCGTCGCCGACGGTGGGTTCCACGCCACCGACGTCCTCGTGAACACGGCGTGGATTCTCGGCTGGGAGGGGCTCGCTCGGCTGGGCCACCCGGGCGCCGCGGCGCGCGCCGAGCAACTCACCCGATCGCTCGTCCAACGCTTGTACGATCGCACGGCAGGAACGTTTTTCTCCGAGGGTCCCACCGGCGAACTGCTCAAAGTGAACACGTGGGCGGGGCTGGCGACGCTCGCCCTCGACCGTCTGCCGCCCGACATCGGGCATCGGATCGTCAATGAGCATCTGCTGAATCCGACATACTTCTGGCTCGATTATCCCGTTCCGAGCACCGCGGCCTGCGAGCCGACCTTCGTCCCCGGCCACGACCGGTATCTGTGGATGGATCGCTATTGGCGTGGCCCGACCTGGCTCTTCTCCGCCTGGTTCATCCTACGCGGGTTGTTGCGCCTCCGCTACGCGGCGGAAGGCGCGCACCTGGCCGACCGAACGCTCGCGCTGATCAGGCAGTCGGGCTTCCGGGAATACTTCAACCCGATGACGGGCGAAGGCATGGGCGCGCGCAGCTTTGGGGGATCGACGATCGCGCTGGAGTGCGCCATCCTCGCCGAGCGGGGAGCGGACGTGCGGGCCTCCGTCGCCTCCTATGAGCCGTCATCTGTCAAGTCCGTAAGAGAAAGGTGATTCACGCGTAGCATCAAAAACACGGCTGTGCCGTTGGGATCTCTCATTGTGCATTCCGTCGCCCAACTGGCCGCTTCTTCCAACCGTTCCGAGCCTGCTGGCCCGTGAACTACATCCTATCCGTGTCGACCGAAGTCGAGCACCCGAACTTTGTGAATCCGCCCAAGGGCGAAGTGAAGCGAGGGAGGGGAGCGGACCCCTTCTAACGAACGGTACACAGGGCGATGCCCGGTAGACCCGACAGCTAATGCGGGCCGCTCCCTCCAGTCTGTGACGGAACGCGGTATCAGTGTCGTTCGTTATGCGCGGAGCAGGGCACCCTCCGGAATGAGTCCTGTGTCGAGGTACCGCCAGAACGCGATTCCACTACGCCCATTG
>DATCGT010000255.1:0-7704 GCA_036508775.1 Tepidiformaceae bacterium
TGACTTTTCACCAGGGCGCGACTCTTCCGGCCGCTCACCGGCGATATGCTCTTCGACCCCCCGGGGGAGGAGTACTAACCATGAATCGACTCACATCAGTCCTGGCGGGAGCCGCCACCGCAGCGATCAGTGGGGCAGTGATTGCGGCTGCAGCCGTCGGACAGGGCGTCTTCGCCGGTTCGCCGACCAAGGCTTCACCTTCACAGGAAACGGCCCACGTGGCGACAGTGGCGGCGGATGAGACCGCTGCGGCGACCGCCACGCCCGCAGAAGCGACGCCGCAAATCGTCTACGTCGACAAAGAGCCGATCTATGTCACACGGACCGTTATTCAGCCGGTCGCCGACTCCGCGTCTTCGACACCCGCCACCCCTACAGCAACACCAACAGCGACGCCAAAGCCGCAGCTCCAGGCGACCATCGAACAGCCGCGGCCTACCGTGACGCAGCCGCCTGCGACCCCAACGCCGACGAAGACCTCGATTCCTACGCGTAGTGGCGATGACGGCGGCTCCCATACCACAACAACCTCGGGAGGACGCACCAGTGGCCACGACGACTAAGAGCCGTGGAGTAAAGTTCCTCGTCACCCGAATAGTCACGAGCGCGACCGCTGTGGGCCTGTTCGTTTCGCTCTGGGCGGGAGTCGCGATGACGGCCGCTGCCCATAACTCGAGCAGCACCAGCACTGATAGCACGGCGTCCACCGCCGCGTCAGGGGCGGTGGAGCAGGACGGATGGCGGTGGGACCCGGCATCGCAGCAAAGGGTTGCGATCGCGCAGCCGACGGCGGAAGCAGCAGCACCCGTCCAGCAACCGGTGATTGTGATCGAGCGCCAGCCGGTCTACTACACGACCTACGTACAGCAGGTACCGGCCGGTTCGGCGGCTGCCGCAACAGCGGCGAACACCGTACCGTTCGTGTCCACGGACACAGGCTCTTCTTCCGCCGCGCTCCCCTCGTCGCCAGCATCCGCTCCGTCAGCACCGGCGCCGGCTCCCGCGGCCCCGGTTGCGTCAGCCCCGGCCGCCCCTCCGGCGGCACCGAAGCCGGCGGCGCTCCCGCCGGCGCCCAAGACCACCAGGGCTTCGTGATATGAAGCTGTTGGCCTTCTTCGTCCTCGTTGCGGCTGGCGGGGCCGTTGCGGGAGCGATCTATGGGGGAGGCGTTGCCGCCTCCCTCTTACCCGATCCCGGCACGCACGGCGCTTGGTACGCGTCGCGTGCCTCTGGCGTGGCTGCTTATCTGTTTCTGTGGGTGGGACTGGTCGGTGGGCTTTGGATGTCGTCCGCCTGGTTCGACGGCATGGTCAATCGGGGTCGACTGCTTGCGATCCACCAGACGGCTGGGATCGCGGGAGTGGTCCTGGGGCTCGGACATGGACTGGTCCTGATCTCGGACCCGTGGACACACTTCACGGTCCACGACATCCTGATTCCCTTTGGTTCCTACTACAGGACACAGCTCAGCGCCTTTGGACAGGTGTCCCTTTACCTGTCGGCGGTCGTTTCCTTTTCATTCTGGTTTCGATCGATCATCGGCACGAAGGCGTGGAAGTATCTCCACTACACGGCGTTCATCGCATACGGGGCGGCCCTCTGGCACGGTCTGATGATTGGCACCGATTCCAGGGCACCGTGGTTGCTCGGCATCTACCTCGTGACGAGCCTGGCAGTGGTGTTCATCATCGTGGTGCGTGTCACCTACAAGCGTCCCGCACCGCAGCGACGAACCGTCCCGGCCGCGCGGGAGAATACCGCTGCCTGAGGACGACGCGCTGCTCAAACGTGGCACGACTTTTCGCCAGCAGAAGGATTGGCGAAGGGGACCGATATCGGTCCCCTTCGTTGTGTCTGCGACCGGTGACGAGCGGTTCTCTAACGGATCATGGCAAAGAAATAAATAGACCATATTTGGCGGAAATAGTTCCATATTAATTGGTGACTGGCCCACCAGACGAAGATGGCGTATGTTTTTAGCCATAGATCATCACTATGGCTACGGGCTGAGCTATCCGTTGAACTCGCCTGTGCGTCAGCCAGATGAGAGGATCTGGGGCACCTAACCCCGTACTACGTAAGGAAAGCCTCGAAAGAGAAGGGGGCCGTTTGTCCATGAGTTCCGTAGTCAGTTCCAAGGCGGCCGATTCCCCTGCCGCAAAGTCACCCCCAACGATAATCCGCACCGACCAGCACATCGTCGAGATCGTTTCCGACTCGGGTGAGGGCGCGCAGAAATGCGGCCAGATTTTCGGGACGGTCAGCGCCAAGATGGGGAACGGCGTCTGGACGGTCGAGATTATCCCTGCGGAGATTCAGCCCCCCGCCCGCGACATCGACGGTGCCAGTGGCAACCGGATTCGCATCGGTTCGAGCCGAATTACGAACTGGGGAGACCAGGCGAACACCGTGGTGGCCTTCAACGAGCAGGCACTGCTTGGCCGCCACCGCGTTGATGCGCTGGCCGATGACGCGGTCATCTTTATGGAGAACATGTGGGCGGAGCATCCCGATGCCGACGTGCGCGAGCAGTGGGTTTCGGCGCTGCGGGAGCTTCGCCAGAAGCCCTACCGCATCGTAGAAGTCCCGATGGAAAAGCAGTGCCTGACCATCGTCGAGAACCCGACCCTCGGCAAGAACATGTTCGTCCTTGGGATGCTGGCCTGGATCTACAATCTGAACCGCGACCTCGTTTGCGAGCAGATAGCTCTGACGTTCAAGGGCAAGGCGAAGGCGATTTACGACGCGAACGTCGGGCTCCTGGACCTCGGCATGAAGTGGGCGTCTGAAAACGTCGACTTCCGTGTGGAGGTGCCGCCCCAGCTGGCGACCGACCAGCAGATGGTGGTGATGAACGGCAACCAGGCGATCGCGCTCGGGGCGGTTGCATCGGGTATGGAACTCGCTGCGATGTATCCCATCACCCCGGCAACTTCCGCCTCGCACTATCTCGCCGAGATGTTCGAGAAGTTCGGTGGCGTGGTTCACCAGGCTGAGGACGAAATTGCCGCGGCCGGTGTTGCCACGGGTGCGTCCTATTCAGGCAAGGTCGCATTCACGATTACGTCAGGCCCTGGCCTGGCTTTGAAGACAGAGTTCCTCGGCATGTCCGTGATGGCAGAGATCCCGCTGGTCCTGATTGATGTCCAGCGGGGCGGTCCGGCGACGGGCCTGCCTACGAAGGTCGAGCAGTCGGACCTCCTGGCGGCATTGTTCGGGCAGCCGGGCGATGCGCCCCACATCGTGATGGCCCCTTCGACCATCGAAGAGTGCTTCCACATCATGGTGACCGCCAGGAAGCTCGCTGAGACGTTCCGCACGCTGGTGGTTGTTCTCTCCGACGCGAACCTGGCGACGGGCGTGCAGCCCTTCCCCCGGCCGCAGCTGGACGCAGCGTGGTTTGCACCGGCGATCGACCTCTCGGCGGTGCCTGAAGGCACGAAGCCCTTCGACTGGGATCCCCAGACGGGGCTCTCCCGGCGCATCCTCCCGGGGCAGCCGAACGGCATGCACACGCTGACCGGCCTCTCGCATGACGAACGAGGCGTCATCGCCTACACGAATGAAGTTCACACGCGGTCGACGACGATGCGCAGCCGGAAGATGGCCGTCCTCCAATCGATGCTCGAGACGCCCGTTGTCAACGGCGACCCGTCGGGTGACCTGCTCGTGGTCGGTTGGGGCAGCACCAAGGGTGCCATCGAAGAAGCCGTGGAACGCGCGAAGGCGCAGGGCCATTCGGTGTCTTCAATGAACCTGACCTTCATTTCCCCTCTCCCTCCAGGGCTGAAAGCGATCTTCCAGCGGTTCAAGAAGGTCATGACCGTGGAGATCAACTACTCGGACGACCTCAACGATCCCTACATCACCGAGGAGAATCGCCGCAGGGGGCAGCTCTGCTTCCTCCTTCGCGCCTCCACCCTGGTGGACGTCGATTGCTGGACGCGTGTCCCGGGTGAGCCGCTGCGCCCCGGCGCAATTCACGATGCGATCCTCGCCAACCTGCCGAAGGGGGCTGCCCGATGACCACCGAGGCCTGTTCACTACTGACCCTCGCTCCCGATGACATGCGCGAGTTCACCTGGGGTGATTACGCAAAGTCGGTGCCGCGCTGGTGCCCTGGTTGTGGCGACCATTCGGTCCTGACCTCGGTCCAGCGCCTGATGGCCGACGAAGGGATCGCCCCGGAGAACACGATGGTTGTCTCCGGGATTGGCTGCTCGAGCCGCTTCCCCCACTACATGCAGACGTACGGGTTCCATGGCCTTCACGGTCGTGCCCTCCCGGTGGCTACCGGCATCAAGCTGCACCGACCCGACCTGAACGTCTTCGTGGTCATGGGTGACGGCGACTGTGTCTCAATTGGCGCTGGGCACTGGATTCACGCCACCCGCTACAACACGAACATGGTCGCGATGATGCTCGACAACAACGTGTACGGGCTCACCAAGAACCAGACTTCGCCGACAACGCCGCAGGGTCACAAGACGATGACCCAGCCGCGTGGTTCGTATCTGCCGCCAATGAACCCGATTCAAACGATGCTCGGTGTGAGTAACGTTTCGTTCGTGGCGCAAACCGCGGAATGGCTGCCGCCGCACCTCTTCGCAACATTGAAGGCGGCCTACAACCACAAGGGCTTCTCCTTCATTCGTATCCTCCAGCGCTGCCCGAAGTTCACCGACGACGTATTCGCCGGGTTCATCCAGCACCCGGAAGAAGTGCAGCTACTGGAGCATGAGAACGGCGTGCATGTCTCCGCACTCGAGCGGACGCACAAGAACCACCTTGCCCACGACCCATCGGACATGGCAGCGGCCCGGCAGCTCGCCGAGCCGTCGGAATTTGCGCGCCTCGGGGTCTTCTACCGGAACGATGATTGCCCGACGTACGACGAGACCCGTCACGTCCCGGCCCACGGGACGGAAGAGAAAATGAAGCTGCTAACAGAGGAGTTCGACCGCCATGCCATCTGATGAACTCAGCCGCAAGGCGCTCGAAGCTCTCGCGACGAAGACAGGCCGTTTTCGAACAGCCATCACCCTGACGGCCGATCAGCTTCGCGGACGGATTGCTGAACATAACGCCGCAACGCGCGGCGGGAATGCGAGCGCGGCGGTCCTGGGCCAGTTTGCTGCTGCCCGGATTGACGCGGCCCGCTTCAGCCAGATCCTGGCCCCGCAGAAGCCTCACGATGCCGCATGGACGGCGGTTGTCGAGCGTGCCCTCGCGGTTCTCGACGATCTCGCGAGCAGGGGCGATGCGATCTTCCAGGTGAAGGTCGAACGCGGCGGCGACCTCGTTGCTGCCGTCGACCGGGCACTCGCCACGGTTGGTCGCGCGTTTGGCGCGGCCCGGATCGCCAATCTCGTGGACTCGAGCCGGTATCGGCCTGAGGAACACGACGCCCTCTTGAATACCTTCCCCTTCCGCAGCTGGAGCCGCGACGAGCGCCGGATGGCGCCCCCGCTGGTGATTGAAGTTGCGGGGGGAGACCTGGCCGCAAGCGGCCTGGCCGCCTACCTCGACGGGAACGAGGTCCTTGTGCTTCTCGCCGAAGGACAGGCCCCGGCCGCTCCCCTGGCGCGCCTCATCAGTCCGGGTGTGTACGTGGCACAGACCGACAGCGAAGAAACGCTGGCAGGTCTGGCCGAGCTCGCGGGCCCGGCTGTGATAGCCATCCTTCCATCGGAATCGGCGCGTTTTACGCAGACCCCGGCCGGAGGGCTGGAGGTAACGCATTTCCCGGCACAGGAGCCCCGTCGTGCGCTGGGGTCCCTCTCGGTTTTCCAGCAGCAGCAGGACTTGCGGGTTCTCGCAGCGCTAGCCGCACCGGCGTCCGCGGCGCCCGTTGAAGCGAGCGCGGTTGCCGCACAATCGCCAGCACCGGTTGGCGAGGCAGCAGCTGTTGATCCGGTTGGAACGCTCGCGGCGTGGTTGCTGGCGCGGGTCGACCTGAGCGACCTGGAGACTGCGGCCACTTAGTTCGCGGTGCAGGGCGGAAGGGCGCGTTTTCTCCCCGCTGTGCCGGGACGCGCCTCGTGGACGGAGCCAGGCGGCACAGTCACTTCAGTCTGAGCGAAGGAACACAAGGCGGTGGGATCATGACAGGACAGACTCCGGAATCTACGCCCAAATACCCCGGCACGCCGATCGCGGAAGACGGCAGCACGACGGTAGTTTTCGTCGAAACCGCGGTGAGCGACGCCGCGGGCGCCTATCCCATCACTCCTTCCACGCAGATGGGCGAAGGATGGGCGCTGGCGGTTGCCGGTGGGCAGACGAACGTCAACGGACGACGCCTCCTCTTCTTCGAACCCGAAGGTGAGCATGCCGCCGCCGCCGTTACCGCCGGCATGAGCATGACCGGCCTCCGCGCCACGAACTTCTCGAGTGGTCAGGGCGTCGCCTACATGCACGAGTCGCTCTACGCGGCTGCCGGCAAGCGCCTGACCTACGTACTGAACGTCGCGGCTCGCGCGATGACCAAGCATGCGCTGAATGTACACGCCGGCCACGACGACTATCACGCGATCGACGACACCGGCTTCTTCCAGGTGTTCGGGAAGAACGTCCAGAGCGTCACCGACCTGACGGCCATTTCCCACCGTATCGCCGAGCTCTCGCTGACCCCGGGCGTGTGCGCGCAGGACGGCTTCCTGACCAGCCACGTCATCGAGTCAATCCGGCTCCCCGAGCGCGAAATGCTCAAGGAATACCTCGGCGACCCGGCGGATATCATCGACACGCCGACGGCGGCCCAGCGGATGACGTTCGGGCCGAAGCGCCGCCGCATCCCCGAGATGTATGACTTCGACTACCCGGCGATCCTCGGCCCGGTGCAGAACCAGGAGAGCTACGCCCAGGGTGTCGCGGCTCAGCGGCCCTATTACTTCGACCACATCGCGGGACTCGCCGACCAGGCGATGCGCGAGTACGGCGACCTCACTGGCCGCCGCTACGCGCGGGCGATGGGCTACAAGCTGGAAGACGCCGAATACGTTATCGCTGGCCAGGGATCCGTGGCCCGCAATGCCGAGGCCGTTGCCGACTACCTGCGCGAGACGCGGGGGCTCAAGGTCGGCGCCCTGGACCTCGTCATGTTCCGGCCGTTCCCGGCGGACCTGATCACACAGCTCCTGCGCGGCAAGAAGGCCGTGGCGGTTCTCGAGCGCGTTGACCAGCCGCTGGCCGTCGATGCGCCCCTGCTGCGCGAAATCCGCGCGGCGATGACGCAGGGCCTGGAAAACGGTCGCGCCACTGGCGCGCTCCCCTACCCGACGCTCGCCAGCGTGGCACCGAACGAAATCCCCGACTTCTATTCGGGCGGGTTCGGGTTCGGCAGCCGTGACCTGCAGCCGGCCGACATCATCGCCGCCGTCGACAACATGCTTGAGGCCGGCGAGCATCGACGCCAGTTCTACCTTGGCTTTGACTTCATCAAGCCCGAAATCGGCCTTGCACAGGTCGATTCGTGGCAGGAAGAAATCCTGAAGGAATACCCGCACGTTGCTGGTTTGAGCCTGAAGCGGACCGACGCTCCCAGCCTCCTCGCGAACGGGAGCATCTCCCTGCGCATGCACTCCGTCGGTGGCTGGGGAGCAATCACCACCGGCAAGAACCTCGTTCACACCGTCTTCGAATTGCTTGGGCTGAACGTCCAGGCAAATCCGAAGTACGGTTCCGAGAAGAAGGGCCAGCCGA
>DATCGT010000256.1:0-3458 GCA_036508775.1 Tepidiformaceae bacterium
CCGGAGGTAGTGGGTGTCGATTTCCGAGCTACCGCCCCCTTCACGAGGCCGACGCAAACGCCTGCGATGGGGTGCGCAGGATCGGACGCCCTCGACCCGCCACCCAAGGGCTCGCAACGCCTCCCGGTCCCGCGCGAACGATTGCTCGTCCGTGTAATGCCGGTACATCTCCACGGCCTGGGGCATGGCCTCAGAGTCGGCGTCGCCGGTCGTCCCTGCCCTATCGTCGGTCGTCACGTTCGGTACCTCACCCTTCACTCCGCACCTGGGCGGCGGGCGACTGCCCACGCCCTACGACCATGCTCGCCGATCTCCGACGCCGGTGGCGTAAAGGGGTCGGCCCCGGACCATTACCGGAAAGTATTGTTACCACCACGTATGCGTCTGCTAGTTTCAAACATACAGCGGCCTCGACGCACATCAAGCTGTTCCCACGGAGGTGCAGAGATGGTTCGAACGCTCAGCAAGATCAAGGACGTATACGACGCCGTAGAGGAAGCCGGCAAGGATTCGTTCCCCGCGAGCGACCCGCCCTCCTTCACGCCTGTGTCTGGCAGTGGTACGCGGCCCCGGTCGTTTGCGGCTCCCGGCTCCTCCTCAGCAATGAAGGGTGTCTTCCGCGAAGTGGACCTGGACCTCCTCCCACCGACCGGCCAGGTGCACCTGGTCCTCCTGGAGGCGGAGGCGTTCCTCACACAGGCTCTGCGGGAGTGGGCAGCAGGCGGCACGGACACCGAAGCCGAGGAAATCGTCGGGCGTCTCGCCGCACTGCGGGACTATTTGAGCGAACACCGGGCGAACATCGCGGCTGATGGCAGCCTCGCCGACTCCTTGAAGTCGGACGCGCCCTATCTCATTTCGCACATGCACCGTTTGCTTCGTCATCACGACGAACTCGATCGTGCGATCGCCGTGGCGAGCACCGAGTTCGAGACGACCCAGAACGACACACACTCGGCGAAGCGACTGCGAGGACACGCCAGGGGCATTGCGGCCTCGCTGACAAAGCTGCTCGGCCTCGAGCGATGGCTCCTGATGGCCCAATTCTGCGAACCGCCAGCTCTCGACTGAGCCCCCTTCGAGCCATGTTCGCCGAAAACCGCTGGGCGCGGTAAAGCCGCCGTCTCGCCTGTTCCCAGCGTGGGTATCATCGAGGCGGTATGACTGACACGTCCGTGGGACGAGGAAGGATGCGAACCGAAATGTCCATCTTCAGGAAGGCACGAGAAGCGACCGGTGACCTGGCCGCTGCGAGCAAGCGACAGGCCCAGCGCGGCAAGCTTGAACTCGAGCTACGGCGGCTGGAGTCGAAGGTCAACTCGGAAAAGGACGCCATCGGGCACCTCGTGTTCCCGCTGCTCGAAGCGGGAACGCTCCAGGTCGACCTGCCGGAGGTCCACGACCACATGAAGACGATCGCCGAACTCACCGGTGAGATCGGTCAGCGCCACGCCGAGATCGAAGCGCTGGGGCAGGGAGGAAACGACGAGCCTCCCGCCGCCGCTGTGTGAGGTATCCCGTCGCAGCCGCAGTTAGGGGGAGGCCGACGGCCTCCCCTAACTGCAGTCTCGCGAGTCGCTGGTCACGCCCGCGGCGATTTCCAAAGTGGCGGAGAGGACCTTTCGCGAGCAGTTCGCCGAAAACTCGCTCCGCAACCAAGGCCGCATACCTGGGGCCGTTAGGGGTGCGCCCGCAGGATGACCCACATCGACATGGATTCCGCTCCTGCACGTTCGTCGCGGCGGTTCTACCTCAGGGAAACGGCGTGGGGCTGGGCTAGGGGAGCGGATCCAGCGTGACAACGTTGTTGGACATGTCCATGAAGAGCCGCGTAGCAGCGATGAAGTCGCGACCAAGCAGAGAGATCCCTGGCGACTGAGCTGCGGAAAGCGCGATGTACAGCGAAGCCGGTCTGGCGAACCAGTTTTCAGGCGGTCCCCCGTTGTGGGCCAAAAGGATCGCTGGTTCCACCCCGTAAGCGGCAGAACCGCTAACACCCCCCGCTGATTGCGCGTTCGCGAAGACGTGGTGCCCGGCAGAAGGCCGAGACGATCCTGGTAGGAGAGCAGGCTCATGTCAGCGCCGGTGTCGATCTCGAAGGTGCGAATGGCACCGCGCGCGACTGATGGCAGGTAGACGTAGAGGTTGATGAGCGGCTTCTTCGCGGGGTCGCTGGGGTCGAAGAACCCGGTGAGTGTCACGAATCAGCTAGAAGAAGTTGACCTGGGGGACCTTGGTGAGGTGCCGGACGACAATCTCGGACTGGTCGCTGCCAGTGCTTTCGACTTCCTGTTCCAGTTCGGGCAGGGTGAGGGCGGCAGCCACGACTGCTGAGTCGCAGACAGCGATCCAGTGTTCCGGGTACTGCTCCATCAGCTCGTCGAAGTGGTCCTGAATGTAGCTGAACGACTTTTCGCGGCGCCGGAACATGGCGGCGGCCTTGCTGGAGCCACCGAGTGACTTCAGCGCCCTATCGCGTTCTTGAGTCATCCTTCGTACTACTGCCATGGTGTTCCGTCGATTAGCTGGTGGCGAGGCTGCCGCGGCGTTACGGGAGCTTGTTTGTCGACGACATTGCAATCGACCTGACCGCATGTCGTTGGCTGGGAGGTAGTTTGTAGTCGCCGACTCCTGACTTTGTCAAGTCGGAACACCACAATACGGTGTTGCACACATTACGGAACGTGAGCAATTCCCCCATCTGGGCCGGATTCCGCGATACAAGCACTGTAGCCGAGACAGCACTCAGAGAGGGTGAACGGGCGGGTGGAGTTCAGGAGCCGAATGGTCCCAATTGGAGAATAGTGGTGACT
Organism: Tepidiformaceae bacterium; assembly: GCA_036508775.1. Classification (GTDB taxonomy): domain Bacteria; phylum Chloroflexota; class Dehalococcoidia; order Tepidiformales; family Tepidiformaceae; genus JBGPOS01. The sequence continues at coordinate 2,814 of DATCGT010000256.1, forward strand.
TGGTCGTCCAGGCCCGGAGCGGCGACGGCAAGCAGCGCGACGGTGGCGACAGTCCGCCCGCGCGGGTCGCGAAGAGCATTGAAATGGCACTGACGGCGGGCGGTCTTTCGCTGATCTACTTCGGACAATACGGGCCGTATAGGCGGCTGCAAAGGCACTGGCGAGCAGCACAGCGGCCGCGATGGTCCATGCAAATCGCGGTAATAGCCGACTGGGATCGGGCTGATTGCCGTGTCCGTCGTCCATGAGACGAACCGTGACTGTCGAGGAAGCATGACGAGGCGGAAGGCGACCGGTTTCGTCGGAACGAAGATGTCGTCGACCACCCCACTTGGGGATGTTCACGACCTGGGCTCCCGGACACGCAACGCGGGCACTGGGGGATCTGTCCAGACCGCCCGCCGCCGCCCTGCTTCATCGAATGCCGCGTAGATGACCACGGGCACTGGCCCGCGGCCTCAAGCGTTCTACATTCGCGGCAAGATTGAATGGCGGAGAGGGGGAGATTCGAACTCCCGGTGACTTGCGCCACACCGCTTTTCGAGAACGGCACCATCAACCACTCGGACACCTCTCCGTTCGCGAGTTTATCAAGAGATCGGTACTGAGTCGCGGCGGGCCGATGTACGCTGCCGGGATGGAACC